>JAYURF010000497.1:0-3401 GCA_043756365.1 Acidimicrobiales bacterium | reverse complement strand
GCACCTGCTTGTAGGCGATGCTGACCGGGTTGTCGCCGGTGAACGGCGGCGCGCCGGCCACCATTTCGTACAACACGATGCCGAGGGAGTACAGGTCGCTGCGCGGGTCGGGCTGTGCGCCTTGGGCCTGCTCTGGCGAGAAGTAGGTGGCGGTCCCCATGACCGAGCCCACCTGCGTGAGGTTGCTCTCGGTGGGCGCGTTCAACGCCCGGGCGATGCCGAAGTCGGCCACCTTCACCTGTCCCGCAGCGCCGATGAGGATGTTGGCCGGTTTGATGTCGCGGTGCACCACACCGTTGCGGTGGGCGAAGCTGAGCGCTGCCGCCACTTCGCTGGCGATCTCGGCGGCCTGCACGGAGCTGACGTGGCCGTTGGCGCGCAGGATGTCGGCGAGGGTGCGGCCCTGGACGTACTCCATCGCCATGAAGTAGGTGTTGGAGTACTTGCCCCAGTCGTACACGCTGACGACGTTGGGGTGGTTGAGGTTGGCAGCTGACTGGGCTTCGCGGCGGAACCGTTCGACGAAGTTGGGGTCGACTGCGAACTCGGGGAACAGCACCTTGATCGCGATCGGCCGGTCGAGCAACAGGTCTCGGGCCAGGAACACGTCGGCCATGCCACCGCGTCCGATGCGATTCTGGATCTCATAGCGGTCGTTGAGGACGATGCGCTCGTTGTTGTCTGTCACGTGGTCCTACTTCACGGGCGCGCACAAGCGCACGATGCGGTGGTGGGAGGATACCGAGGTCGACGGAGGTCGTGTGGTCGCGGCGAATGGGGACGCACCGCCACGAGTGGTCACGGTTGGGCCCCCGGCGCTGGTTGGGCCTCTGTGGCGAAGAGATGGTCGAACACTTGCTTGGCGATCGGCCCGGCGAGGCGGCCGCCGGTGCCGGCGCTGATCTCGTCGGTGGTGCCACGCAACATCACCGCGACGGCGTAGCGGGGCGTGTCGGCGGGGGCGAAGCCGATGATCCAGGCGTGCGAGCGTTCGGGCTCGCCTGCCGCGTTGAGTTGCGCGGTACCGGTCTTGGCCGCCGCCTGCACGCCGCCGGCGAGTTGCATCGCCGTCCCGGTGCCTTGGTTGACCACTCCGACCATCAAGGTGTTCAGCAGGGCCGCCGTGCCGGGCGAGATCGGGGTCTTCCACACCGTTGGACTGGTGCGTTCGAGGATCGACCCGTCACGGAACCGGGTGGCATCCACCACGTAGGGCTCCATCATCTGTCCGCCGTTGGCGACCGTCGCGGCCACCATCGCCATGTGTACCGGCACCATCACGTCGCTCGCCTGGCCGAAACCACCGATCGCCAGCAGTGGCAAGGAATCGGTGAAGTCCTCGACCTCGCCGAAGGAACTGGCCGCCGAACCGGGGAGGTCGATCGGGATCCGTTCGCCGATGCCCCAGGCCTTGGTGCCGGCCACCATCGCTTCGGGACCAAGCTCGATTGCCATCCGCGCGAACGGGATGTTGCAGCTGCGATAGAACACCTCGACCATCGTGCCGCCGCAGGCGTTGCCGCCGTAGTTCTGGATCGGGTCGTTGGTCTGCGGAGGCACGTACTCGGTCTCGACCGGGAAACCGCGTTCGAGATTGGTGATCCCGTTCTCCAAGGCGATGCCGGTGGTGATCACCTTGAAGCTCGACCCAGGCATGTACCGCTCCTGATACGCGTTGGCCAGGAGCGGCTTGCCGGGGTAGTTGGTGAGGAAGTCGAGGACGTCTTCGGCCTCGTTGCTGTCGGGGACGACGACGAGGTTCGGGTCGTAGCTGGGGAAGCTGTACATGGCGATGATCGCCCCGGTCGAGGGTTCCATCACCACGACCGAGCCCTCGCGCCCGGCGAGGGCGTCGCGTGCCACCCGCTGCACGTCCTCGCGCATGGTCAGCACGACCGAGCCGGTGTTGTCGGCTGCGCCGAGCAGATTGGTGATTGCCTCAACGCGCTGCGCGGGTGTCGTCCCCGTCAGCACACTGTTGCGTGCACGCTCGATCTGGGTGCTGCCGAAGTTGAACGAGGAGTAGCCGGTGATGTTGCCGAACAGGTCGCCGGTGGCGTACGTGCGCTGGTACTTGAACTCGGCGCCGGGGGGGTTGGCGATGCTCTCGGCCAGCACCACGCCGTCGGCGGAAACGATCTGGCCGCGTGGACGGTTGAAGTCGCGAATGGTCTGGCGATCGTTGCGCGAGTCGGCGGCGAGCTCTTCCTGGCGGCCCACCTGCAACACGTTGAGCTGCACGAACAACGCCACATAGCACAGAATCAGGAACGCCGCGAGCCGGCGGATCTTGGCGTTCATCGCGCTGGCTCTGATTCGTGCCGGGTCTCGGTGCGGGCCGTCCGCGCTGCCTGTCGCGCCTCCCACCGTTCGCCGATCGTGAGGGTGTCGGGTACCTCGCCGAGGCGTCGGGCGGTCGAGTCGCTGATCCGCATCAACAATGCGACGAGCACGTAGTTGGCGAGCAGGCTCGACCCGCCGTAGCTCATGAACGGCAAGGTGATCCCGGTGAGCGGCACCACCCTGATGACGCCGCCGATGATGATGAACGCCTGGATTCCGAGGATTGCGGTCAGGCCGGTGGCGAGGATCTTTTCGAACGGCCGCTCGGCACGGAACGCCGTACGCAAGCCGGCACCAATGATCAACAAGAACGCGATCAGGATCGCCGTGGCACCGAACAACCCCAGTTCCTCGCCGAACGCAGCGAAGATGAAATCGTTCTTCACCTCGGGGATCTTGTTCGGGCTGCCGAGACCGAGACCGGTCCCGCCGACGCCTCCGTTGGACAGCGCGAACATCGATTGCACGAGCTGGTAGCCGCGGCCTTCGTACTGCGCCCACGGATCGCGCCAGATGGCGACGCGGGTCTGGACGTTGTCGATCAGGTGCCAGGCGATGAAGGCGGCGAGAGCGAAGAGCACCACACCGATCACGAGGAAACTGGTCCGCTCGGTCGCCACCCACAGCATCACCACGAACAGGGCGAAGAACAGCAGCGACGCGCCGAGGTCTTTCAGCCCGACCATCACGATCACTGCGAAACCCCAGGCGAGCGCGACCGGCAGCAGGTGGCGCGGTTCGGGGAGTCGGAAGGGGCCGACGCGCCACGAGTTGATCGCGATCAGCTCACGGCGTTCGGCGAGGTAGCCGGCGAAGAACAGGGCGAGGGCGATCTTGGCGAACTCGCCGGGCTGGAAGTTGATCGGCCCGATGCTGACCCAGATGCGCGCCCCGCCGAAGCTGGCACCGATGCCGGGAACGAGTGGCAGCACCAGCAGGCCGGCGCCGATGACGAAGAACGTCCATGTGTAGCGGGCGAGGTCGGTGGTGCGCTGCACCACCAGCAACACCGCGGTGTAGGCAACGATGGCGATGAACGTCCACGTGGTCTGGAGCCC
>JAYURF010000496.1:0-9613 GCA_043756365.1 Acidimicrobiales bacterium | reverse complement strand
CGTACGACGCATCGCGGTGCATCCGCAACACGTTGAGCATGTGTTGTTCGTTGTCGGCGAAACCGGCGAACGGGCCCATCCGACTGGCGGTACGGGCGCTCGTGGCGTACGCATGCCCGGTCATCAGCGACGTGAGCGACGCGGCCCAGGCCCGGCCCTCGACCGAGTCGTACGGTAGGCCGAGCGCCATCAGCAGCGCACCGAGGTTGGCGTAGCCGATGCCGAGCTGACGGAACTTGCGGCTGGTGTCGCCGATCGGCTCGGTCGGGTAGTCGGCGCGGCCGACGAGGATCTCCTGCGCCGTGAACATGACCTCGACGGTGTGCATGTACGCGGCCACATCGAAGCTGTCGTCGCCGACCGAGTCGAGGTCGAGGTACTTCAGCAAGTTGATCGACGCCAAGTTGCACGCCGAGTTGTCGAGGTGCATGTATTCCGAGCAAGGGTTGGAACCGTTGATGCGGCCGGTGGCGTGGGCGGTGTGCCACTTGTTGATCGTGGTGTCGAACTGCAGGCCGGGGTCGGCGCACTCCCACGAGGCGGTGGCGATCTGATGCCACAGGTCGCGGGCTCGAACCGTGCGCACGGTCGCTCCATCCATCACCGCCTTGTAGTCCCAGTCGGCGTCGTCGATCACGGCGTTCATGAACTCGTCGCTGACGCGCACCGAGTTGTTTGCGTTCTGGTACTGAATGCTGAACGAATCGCTGCCGTCGAGATCCATGTCGAAGCCGGCGTCGCGCAACACCCTGGCCTTGCGCTCCTCTTTGGCCTTGCACCACACGAACTCTTCGACATCGGGGTGGTCGACGTTGAGGATGACCATCTTCGCCGCACGGCGGGTCTTGCCGCCGCTCTTGATCGTGCCCGCCGAGGCGTCGGCGCCACGCATGAAGCTGACCGGGCCGCTGGCGGTGCCGCCGCCGTTGAGCAGCTCGTAGCTGGAGCGAATCTTCGACATGTTCACACCCGAACCCGAACCGCCCTTGAAGATGATGCCCTCTTCCCGGTACCAGTTGAGGATGCCGTCCATCGTGTCGTCGACGGCGAGGATGAAGCATGCGCTGGCCTGCTGGGGTACGCCTTTCACACCGATGTTGAACCACACCGGGCTGTTGAACGCGGCGCGCTGGGTGACCAGGATGAACTTGAGCTCGTCGCGGAACGCATCGGCCTCGGTGCCATCGGCGAAGTAGCCACCTTCGGTTCCCCAGGTGGTGATGGTGTTGGCCACACGGTCGATCACCTGGCGTAGCGATGTTTCGCGCTCGGGCGTGCCCTGGGTGCCGCGGAAGTACTTCTGGGCGACGATGTTGGTGGCGTTCAGCGACCACGTGACGGGGAACTCCACGCCGAGTTGTTCGAAGGCAACGGTGCCGTCTTTCCAGTTCGAGATCCGCGCGTCACGACGTTCCCACACCACTTGATCGAACGGGTCGACACCGGCGGTGGTGAACTGGCGGGTGATTCCGATGGACAAACGCTGCGGCGCCAACGACATGACTGCTCCTTCTCCACGAGGGTCGGACCCTCGTACTGGCGTGATTTCTTGACGATTTCGAGATGACTTCTTGACAAGTTCTGAACGGGCGCACTTTCGGTGCGTGGCGGATGGGGCGAGGTCGAGCTGGAGAACGATCTCCCCAGCAATCGAACCAACCGTTCCGACCACAAGATGTGGTGCCAGAGCGACCGGGTTTCCGTCATCCACCACTACGGGTTGGGCGACGGGGTTTGAAGATTACAGCACTGTAACTACACCCGTGTCAACCATTGCCGTGAGGAATCTCTTCCTCCCTGCATGGTTCGCGCCGTCTGCGAAAGAGCCACCACAGATGGTGCCAAACGGCTCACGACTCCAGGTGAGTGTGGAACTCAGTAATGGCGAACGGTGCGAGTCGCAGGTAGCGAGGCGGTGACCTCACAACATCGATCTCTCACGAGGGTGAGCGACCGATCTTGACCGTCCGCGCCACGCACCGTTGCCATGACCGGGCGCAACCCTACGGGAGTCACCCTGTGGGGAGGAAGAGGGACAACCGTGTGAATTTCCCTGTGGATGACCTCCACAACTTGTGGAAAAGTTGCGCAAACCTAGGACCCGCAATGGTTTCGCACCGGACAAACCGTTGCACAGGGTGCTGGTCGGTTGGCGCCGACGCGGAATTGTTCAGATCGCTTGTGGCGCCAGCGCACTGACGGTTACCGGGATTCCGTTCAGCACGGATGTTCCCGACAACGGATCCATCGCTTCGTGGTCGGCGAGCACGTTGCTGTTCACCCCGGCCCGTTCCGCGGCAACACGTAGCCTCGTCCCCGCGTGATCGTGACCCCAGCCGTGGGGCAAGCTGACCACACCGGGGCGGATCGAATCGGTCACCTCGATGGGGGCGCTGACCGTACCGACACGACTTCTCACCGTGGCGTGGCCACCATCGATCAGCCCCAGCCGCGCCGCATCGTCGGGGTGCACCTGCAACGTGCACCGCTGCTTGCCCTTGACCAGCACGCTGATGTTGTGCATCCACGAGTTGTTGCTGCGCAGGTGGCGCCGGCCGACCAGCACCATCTCCCGGCCACACAACGTGTCGATCGAGGCCGCGAGCCGGTCGAGGTCGGCCATCAGCACAGGATGATCGAGCTCGATGCGCCCCGACGGCGTCCGCAGGATCTCTGGGATGCGCGCCTCGAGCGCCCCGAAATCAACTCCGTGGGGATGTTCGATCAACAACGCCAGGCTGGCGCCGCCACCCGGCCCAGCACCGAATGCCGCACCGAACGGGCCGGTCTGGAGCATGAGGTCGAGCAATCGCTCGGGGCCGCGCCGGCCGTCGGCACTGAGCTCGGCAAGGATCTCCTCGGGGTCGCGCCCGTAGACGACCGACGACGGGTCCGTCACCGCCGAGCGGATCATGCCGGCTACGGCAAGATCGTCGATGTCACCGGGGTCGGCGTCGATGCCCTTGCCCTGAGCGATGAGCGCCAGCTTGGCAAGGATCTCCCACTCGTCGGGCTGCCCCTCGGCGAGGGCCAGCACGGCGGGGCTGTAGTTGGCCACGTTGCGAACCGCGAACTGCAGCAGCAGCACGTCGTAGTGGCTGCGCTGCAGCGGCGACGGGCTGGGCAAGATGACGTCGGCGTGCTTGGTGGTCTCGTTGAGGTAGATGTCGACACTCACCATGAACTCAAGGTCGCGGAGCGCCTCGTCGAGCTGATCGGAGTTGGGCGTGGACAGCACCGGATTTCCGGCAACGGTGATCAGCGCGCGCAGCCTGCCCTCGCCCGGCGTCGTGATCTCCTCGGCCAACGCTGCGGCGGGGTACTCCCCCATCACCTCCGGCAGCGACCGGACCCGCGTCGACCCGCGGCCGATGCGAAAACCAGCTCCCGTGCCCGACTGGCCGCGAGTGCTGGCACCGCCGGCCACGGGCATCGGGAACATCGCCCCGCCCGGGCGGTCGAGGTTGCCGGTGACGATGTTGACCACGTCGATCAGCCACGAGGTGAGCGTGCCGAACTCGGTGGTGGTGGTGCCGATGCGGCCGTACACCGAACCCGACGCTGCATCGGCAAGGGCGCGCGCGACGCTGCGGATCTCGTCGGCCGCCACGCCGGTCGCGTCGGCGACACGCTCTGGAGTGAACTGCGCACAGGCGGCAACCACCGCGTCGAGCCCGTCGAGGTACTCGCCGACGTGCGTACCCACGTCGATCCGCCCGTCCTCGGCGAGAGTGGCGACGACGGCCGCGAGCAGCAACGCATCGGTCCCCGGTCGGATGGCCACCCACCGGTCGGCCTCCTCGGCGGTACGGCTGCGTCGCGGGTCGATCACGACAACCTTGCCACCACGGGCGCGGATCGCTTCGATCCGGCCGGGGAAATCGGGGGCGGTACACAAGCTGCCGTTCGACGCGTACGGGTTGGCGCCGATGATGACGAGGTGGTCGGTGCGGTCGAGGTCGGGTACAGGAACACTGACCGGCGTGCCGAACACGTAGGCGGCGGCCACCTGGCGGGGCATCTGATCGACCGTGGAGGCGCTGTAGCGCTGACGGGTGCCGACGGCCTGCAGCACCGAGCGGTTGTACAGCATCGCCGACAGGCTGTGGGCCGACGGATTGCCGAGATACATCGCCACCGACTCGCGGCCGGTGCGCTCGATCACGCCGAGCAGACCGCGTTCCACCGCTGCCCACGCCTCGGGCCAGTCGACCTCCACGTGGTGGCCGTCACGCTTGACGAGAGGTCGACGCAACCGGTCCGGATCGTCGTGCAGTTGCTTGAGCGTGGAACCCTTCGGGCAGATGAAACCGTGACTGAACACGTCGTCACGGTCACCGCGGATGCGCACCACCTGCTCGTCGCGGACCGTGATCTCGAGCCCGCACCCGGCCTCGCACAACGGACAGGTGCGATGCGCGATTCGGACGTTGCCGGTGCCGTCGGTGCCGGTGTCGTCGGTGCTGGTGTCGTCGGTGCTGGTGTCAATCTCCATGACTGGCATCATCGCGCCCATGCGCCGCCTCTTCCCCCATCCAGTCGCCTTCCCCGATCCAGTCACGGACACCCCTGGAGCCGACGTGTCGATTGACGAGGCCTACGCCGCGCCGCGCCCACGCCACGCTGAACGGCCGTGGGTCGGTCTGTGCATGGTGTCGAGTCTCGATGGCTCGATCGCCGTGAAGGGAAGTTCGGCCGCACTCGGCGGCGACGCCGACCGCGCCGTACTGGTTACACTCCGCAAGCTCGCCGACATCGTGGTCGTCGGCGCAGCGACGGTACGCGCCGAGGGATACGGGGTGCCGAGCAAGGCCGGCCAGCGGGTAGGGATCGTCTCGACCACGGGCGACCTCGACTTCTCGACCAAGCTGTTCACCAGCGGTGCCGGGTTCTTGATCCTGCCGGAATCGGCTCCGCCGGTGCCCGTCGACTCGATCCGGGCCGGAGCCACCGCCATCGACTTCGCCGCGGCGTTCTCCCAGATCGACGCGGACTTCATCCAGGCCGAAGGCGGCGCCACCTTGAACGGTGCCCTCGCCGCAGCCGACCTGATCGACGAGTTGAACCTCACCGTCTCACCCGTGTTCTGCGGCGGTGCCGGCCCGCGACTGACGACCGCAGCACCGCCGATGTGGCATCCGATGAAGCTGGCCCACGTGTTGCAAGCGAAGGAATTTCTGTTCATGCGGTACCTGCGCGACCGCGCCGGCACGTCAGCAGGTGCTTGAGCGCATCTTCTTCAGCAGCACCAGCTCGCGCTGAAAATCGGCGGCGACGTCGAAACCCTTGTACACACTGGCAAAGCGCAGGTAGACCACATCGTCGAGGAGCCGCAGATGCTCGAGCACGGCCCGTCCCACGATGGCCGTCGTGATCTCACCGGACATCAGCCGAATCTCGTCTTCGACCCCCTCGGCCAACGCCTCGATCTGGTCCGCTGACAGCGGTCGGCCTTTCGCCGCGGCGCTCACACCGACCACGATCTTGGAGCGATCGAACGGCTGACGGACCCCGTCCGACTTGGTGATCACCAGCGGTACTTCCTCCATCCGCTCGTAGGTGGTGAAGCGATGGTTGCACTGCATGCACGACCGACGCCGGCGGATGGCCAATCCCTCGTCGGATTCGCGCGAATCGATCACCTTGGTGTCGTCGGTGTGACAGTGAGGGCAGCGCATGCGGCGGCCACGCTACTGGCCGCGCTACGGGGCGCGGCGCGGCTCGCATGACCGGCCGACGGGACCTACTGTGCGCCGCGGAAGTCTACGGCAGGTAGAGCACTTGACCGATCTGGATGGATGCACCCGAGTTGAGCGACACCAACGCGTCGACCACTGTGGATGTATCGGAGTTGGGGTACAGCCGCTCGGCGATGCGCCACAACGTGTCGCCTGCCTCCACGACATAGCCCTGGCCGACCGCGGAAACGGAGGCAGGTGCGCTCCCGCGGTCGGCCAGGCCGAGCTGCGCCATCGAGCCGACTGACATCACCAGCGCCACCCCGAACGCCGCCGCGCCGATGCGGCGACGACGGTAGGTGGCGTGGGCGCGAGCCGATGACGTGGCGCGAACGGGAACGTGGAACCGGCTTGGGACGGGAGCGAAGGTGGTCGACATGGTGCAGTGCCTTTCAAGCCGGTTGGAGATCGTGGGAACGAGGTAATGCGAACGTTTGTTCTGCGAACGACTGTTCGACAGTATGGCGAACGTTCGTTCGTTTGTCAACCCCCTTCGAACATATGTTGTCCGAACAAATGTTTGACCTCGGCCCCGAACACGCGTACGCTGTGACCATGGCCGCATCCTCCACACCCCGCCCGCCCTCCGCCCGTCCGGCCGTCCAGCACATCACCAGCCGCCAACGCGGCATCCTCGATGTCATCGAAACCAGCATGCGCGAGCGCGGCTATCCGCCGAGCGTGCGCGAGATCGGCGAAGCGGTCGGCCTCACCTCGCCGTCCACGGTGCACAGCCACCTCGCCTCGCTCGAGCGGATGGGGTTCATCAAGCGTGACCCGACCAAGCCGCGGGCGATGGAGGTGCGTTTCGATCCGTCCTCGGGCGCAGCGATCGAGCGACGTCCTGTCCGCCATGTGCCCCTCGTCGGCGACGTTGCCGCCGGCACCGACGTGTTGGCCCAGGAAAACGTCGAGGAACTGTTCCCGCTGCCGGAGGACTTCACCGGTTCGGGTGATCTGTTCATGCTCCGCGTTCGGGGAGATTCAATGATCGGCGTCGGCATCATGGATGGCGACTTCGTCGTGTGTCGTGCACAGCCGACCGCCAACAACGGAGAGATCGTCGTGGCTGGTATCCCCGGCGACGAGGGCACCGTCAAGACCTACCAGCGACGTGGCGACACGATCACCCTGCTACCGGCCAACGACCGTCTCGAGCCGATGGTGTTCGATGCTGACCAGGTGGTGGTGTACGGCCGGGTCGTCACCGTGATGCGCCGCCTGTGATGCAGGTGACAGCGGGCGGATCCCACTCAGCGATCGGGCTGGGTGGGCAGCTGCGGTGATCCACCCGCCGGCGGTGGCGGGGGCGGCATCGTCGTCGGCCGCTGTGGCGGGCCCGGCGCGAACGGTTGCGGCCTCGGGGGTTGCGGCGGCGACATGGGTTGCGGCGGACCCGGCGGCGTGTAGTTCGGCGGCGTGTAGGTGGGCGGCAGGCGCGGGGCCTGCTGGTGTTCGGCGCCGGTCGGGAACATCGTCGGCGGTGGCGATTCCATCAGCCGCGCCGCAGACACCCGGTCGCCACCATCGGGTGGTGACGATGGTCCGGTCGGCTTCGAGCGACGCAGACCCAACAGCACCAGCACGGCCCCGACGATTGCCCCCGTGGCGACCGCAGCGAGCCCGAGGGTCTTCAGCGAATCGGCATCGCCCTTCGGGTCCTTGCCGACCGCGATGGCGAAGTCGTCGTCATCGGATGTCACGGTGATCTCGTACTCGCCCGCCTCGGCGATGTCGAACGTCGATATCGACCGGCCGACCGAGCCGTTCGCGTCGTACTCCAACGATTCGTTGTCGTCGAGTTCGACCTGATCGCCGTCGGAGTCGACCAGGTCGATCTCCACGTCGGGAAGACCGTCGCCGCGGTAGCGGTAGTCGCTCTCGGTGCCGGGACAGTCCCCGCGTAGCCTCCCGATCTCACCAACAGTTTCGACGTACACCGTGAAGGTGCCTGTCTGGTCGAACTGCAAGGTCGTGGTGCAGCCGATCGGCGCCCTGGCCAGGCTGGCGACTCCGTCGTCGTAGTTCGATCCGCTGGCCATGATCATCAGCACGCCGCCGACCACACCGGCGGCCAGCACGATTACACCGGCACCGATGACTGCCGGCTTGCGCGTTCGTAGTGGGGGCCCGGCGAACGGGGTGGTGGGCTGCACGACCGTCGGTGGTGGCCCACCGAACTGGCCAGTTGGTTCAAACCCCGGCGGGAACTGTTGATACGACATGTTCACTGCACCCCCAGTCGCTGCGCGACTTGTTCGATTCGGTCGTCAGGTTGTACCACGGCAACCCGGACGTTGTGCGCACCGCCACCTCCGTAGAAGTCACCGGGGCTGACGAGCGCACCGCCGTGCCGTGCGAGTCGATCGGCAAACGCCCAGCCGTCGCCGGCATCAAACCACAGATAGAAACCCCCCGCCGGTAGGTCGACGGCGATGCCCGACCATGCCGACAACACTGCGGCAGTGCGTCGGAGCCGGGCCTGATACCGCTCGCGCTGCTCGCGCACTTGCCTGGCGTCGGCCAGCGCGACAAGCCCGGCTGCCTGGGCCGGCCCGGGCACCATCATGCCGACGTGCTTGCGGACCTCTTTCAGGTAGTTCACCAGGTCGCCGTCGCCTGCATAGAACCCCACCCGCACACCGGCCAGATTGGAACGCTTCGACAGCGAATGCACTGCGACCACCCCATCGAGGCCGGATTCCAGCACCGTTCGGGGAGCGCCGTGCCACGTGAACTCTGCGTAGCACTCGTCGCTGAACACCGGTACCCCGTGCGTTCGCCCCCACGCTGCCGCCTGGTCGAGATCGCTGAGCGCCCCGGTGGGATTCGACGGACTGTTCACCCACAGCATCACCGCGTTCGCCGCATCGGCGGGTTCGATCGAGTCGAGGTCGATGCCGCCATCGGGTCGCATCGCCACGGCGACCGCCCGGCATCCGGCCAGCACGGCACCCATCTCGTAGGTGGGATAGGCGACGGCGGGGTGCAGCACCACGTTGCGCGTGGGGGTGCGCAGGCGGAGGTAGTGCGGGGTGGATGCCACGAACTCCTTGGTGCCCACACACGCGGCGATGTGCTCGACCGGCACGTCGACCGAGAAACGGTCGCCGATCCAGCGCTGCATTGCGCTCCGCAACGCGAGAGTGCCGATGCTCGGCGGATAGCCGCGCTCGGAATTCGACGAGCTCAGCGCCGCGACTACGGCCGGAGATGGCGGATCGCACGGCGTGCCGACCGACAGATCGACGATCCCACCAGGGTGCTCGGCGCAGACCGCGGCCAGACCATCGAGGCGGTCGTACGGGTAGGGCGGGGGGACGAAACCTTCAGGCGGCAACATGCGCACCCATCATGGCCGACTCAGGACGCGGCAACCACGAACTCGGCGAGGCGCCCCGCCGATGCGGCGGCGAGGCGGGCGCGGATCCGCACCCCACCATCTTCGTGAACGGTCGACACGACCTCGCCCTCGCGGTGCACGGCGGCGAGAAGGTCGCCGCGCTCATAGGGGATGAGCAGTTCGAACGGTGTGTTGATCGCCCGGAGCCGATCGGCCAAGGTGGCCAGGAAGTCATCAATGCCCGAACCGGTTGCGGCGCTGATCATCACCGACCCCTCGTTGTCGGCGACGAGTTCCTCAGCCGATTCCAGCGCGATGTCGGTCTTGTTGAACACCAACAGTTCCGGCACATGATCGGCTTTGATCTCGGCCAGCACGCCACGCACGGCGCGGACCTGGCCGGCAGGATCAGCAGCCGACGAATCGACGACGTGAACCAAGAAATCCGACTGGGCGGCAACTTCGAGCGTGCTCTTGAACGCCTCGATCAGCCCGTGCGGCAGCCGGCGCACGAACCCGACGGTGTCGCTCA
>JAYURF010000495.1:0-77098 GCA_043756365.1 Acidimicrobiales bacterium | reverse complement strand
CCACACCTGTTGCAGTTCCCAGACCGTCGACACGAGCCCTCCCACCTGCCCAGACGCACAGATCCGTGTCTCTCGTCGACGCCGAACCCCCGGAGAACCGCCTGCACTCCAGCCTCGACCACACCCCACCCAACCACTGGGAACAGCAGTACCGTCAAGCGTCATAACCACCCGTCCGCCCAACGGGGAGATGCCCAGTGTGATCATTCGGTGCCACCTTTGATCGTGTGGCGGGAAGAAGGTGTGCGTGGTGAGCGTGCCAGCGTTGCGGGTGATCCCGGGTGCCGCGCCGGTGGCGGCGAGTGTGCTGGACGCAGACGCGTTCCAGGCGGGGTGTGTCGAGGGGTTCGTGGCGTCGTGGTCGGCGCGTGGGTTCAGCCCGGTGACGATCGAGAACGCGATTGGTGTGTTGGACCGGTTCTTGGAGTTGTTGGCGGTTCCGGCGTGGGAGGCCGGCCCCGACGATGTCGATCGGGTGGTTGGCGTGTTGGTGGCTCGGGGCATGGCGGCGTCGACGCGCCGCGGCTACGTCCAGGCGTTCAAGGACTTCCATCGTTTCTTGGTGGCCCGGAAGGCAGCAGAGATCGAGGCGACGTTCGGGGTGTTGCTCGACGTCCCCGTCGATGAGTTCAACGCCGCCCGTCATGTCGGCAACGACGGCTCGCCCTCGAGCGGCCACCGCCGTCGCCGGAGCGGATGGAGGAGTTCTTCGCCTTCTTGCGGGATCGGGTAGCGACAGCGCGCAAATTCGCCTCCGCCGGTCGGGACTACGCGTTGTTCCGCACGCTGTATCCCTGCGGGCTGCGCTCGGATGAGGCGGCATCGCTGGAACGCTCCGATCTGCATTTCGATCGTGGTCCGTTCGGCAAGGTCCACGTCCACTTCGGCAAGGGTGCCCGGGGGTCGGGGCCGCGGCCACGATGGGTGCCGATGCTCGACCACGTCGATCTGATCCTGCGTTGGTTCCTCGACGATGTCCGGCCGCGGATGGCGGACTCAACGGCGTTGTTTTGCGACGAGGGTGGCGGGGTGATCCATCGAGGCACGATCCGCAACCGGCTTCGCGCCCTGCTCGAACTCGAGGGCGGCCCGGTCGAAGGCCGGTTCTCTCCGCACGGGTTGCGTCACGCGTGTGCCACCCACAACTACGAGCGCGGCGTTGATCTGGTTGCCATTCAGCAGATGCTCGGTCATTGGCATGTGGGCACCACGATGAGGTATGTGACACCGTCGGCGACGTTCATTGAGGACGCCTATCGGCGGGCGGTGTCGAGGACACTGGCTGAGTTGGAGGTGCAGGAATGAAGGTCCGCTGGAAGCTTCGGATGGCCGCAGCGCAGCGCGAGGTATGGACCGGCGCCGAGCTGCAGCGTCTGCTCGCTGAGCGGGCCGGGGTGCAGCTGTCGGCGGCGTCGATCTCGGCGCTGCTCACCAAGCAGCCCGCCCAGGTCAAGCTGTCGACGTTGGCGGCGGTGTCGCGCTGGAATCGCCACCCCTCGGAGAGCGGGCCCACGTCGAAGGAGTCGAATCCGATCGAGTCCAGGAACTCCGTCACGACGCGCTTGGCGTCGACGTCGTTCCCCGCAATCGGGAGGACGGATCGTTCCGGATCGCCGCTCGGGCGCGGGAGAACCGCGAGGTGCTCGGAGTAGATGTTGTTGAACGCCTTCACCACCCGCGACCCGGGCAGATGCTCCTGCATCAGCTCGCTCACCGTCGTCGACTCGTCGTCGAGCTCCGCGATCTGGCCGTCCCGCTCCGGGTAGTAGTTGTAGGTCTCGATGACGACCTTGCCGCGCAGAGGTTCAACCGGCACGTCCCGGTACGCCTTCAGCGGGATCGAGACAACGACGATGTCGCCTGCCCCTGCGGCCTCGTGGGGCGTCGCTGAGCGCGCGCCCAGGCCGAGATCCGAGACGAGACCGGCGAGGGTCTCGGGACCGCGGCTGTTGCTGAGCACCACGTCGTGCCCAGCACCGATCGCCAGCCTTGCGACGGTTCCACCGATGTTCCCGCTGCCGATGAGGCCGATGGTTGGTCGTTCACTCATCGCTCGTCACCTCCCACTGAGCACTCCACGAGAGGGGGCGTGGCGTGCGTCAGGCGGCGGCCGGAGTGGCGACGGGCAGCTTGTGGATCTTCGGGAGCGCCTTGTCGAGGAACAGCTTCATCTGCGCCTCTGCCTTCTCGAACGGCATCTTGCCGTAGAGGAACGGCGAGATGATCTCGTCGGCGAAGGCGACCTGCCCGAGGTGCTCGATCTTCTGCACGATGTCGTCCGGTGTGCCGAGCAGGCTGCAGTCGATGAGCCCCTGCGTCATCGCCTCCTTGGATGCCGTCTTGCGCTGCTCGCCGAGATCGGCGTAGAACTCGTAGCCCTTCACGTCCCGGTACTTGTCGCTCGCGGCGCCCCAGTGGTAGTGCTCCTCGATCGACTCGTAGTACTCGTTGATGTACTGCATCCCCTCCTCCTCGGCCTGTGCCCGACTCGGCGCGCAGTACATGAAGGATTGGATCTTGGCCGTCGTGGGAGCGAGCCCGGTCTCGACGCGGACGGCGTTGAAGCGGGCCATCTCCTGCGGGTACTCGTCGAGGGGGCGCATCACGGCGAACAACGGGCAGACGCCCGACGCCGCAGCGAGATCGAGCGAGCTCGGGGTCATCCACGCGTTGAACATCCGGTTGGCGAGGTCCGGCGACTTCGGTCGCGGATGGGTCGTGATCCCCGGGATCGTGTTGAACTGCCCTTCGAACGAGACGCGCTCCTCCGTGAGGAGCCGACGCACCACCTCGAGTGACTCGTCGTATCGAGCACGCGACTCCGTCATCGGCACGCGGAAGCCGTCGAACTCCATCTGCGACGCGCCACGCCCGAACCCGACGAAGAGCGTGCGGTCACCGACGAGGATGTCGAGCATCGCGACCTCCTCCGCCACGCGTACCGGATCGTGCCACGGCAGGACGATGACTGCGGTTCCGAGGTCGACGCTCTTCGTGCGACCGGCGACGAACGCGAGGTACTGGCAGAGGTTGGGAGTCGTCATGTAGCCCGAGAAGTGGTGCTCGGATGCCCACACCGTGTCGATGCCGCCCCGGTCGCCCATGTCGATGATGTCGAGATCGGCGCGGATGCGGTCTGCATCAGTGGTGTGAGCCAGATTGCTGTGCAGGCGCGTGCTCTCGCTGTAGAGGTTCGCGTTCATGATCTGAATGCCAAAGCGCATCGGACGACTCTTTCGTGTTCGTGTGGATTGCCGCCGCGGCGACAGGCGAAGTACCCCCAGCGCAATCGACTGCGCATGAACCGCCATGCTATTCGTCGGTCTCCGGTGCGTCAAGGTCATCTGCCCCAACCTGTACGCTTTTTCCGGTCAGGTCCGCGCTCGACCCGGATTGTGCAACGCGTCTGCACAGCGCTACGACTGATGCGGCTGCCTCGCGTCGCGCACCGCCACGACTCCGTACCTCTCGGCCGCCGAGGTCGCCTCGGGTGAGCCGATGACGCGGTTGAGATCCGCGATGAGCGCCTCGTCGAAGGGATCGACCTCCCCGTTCCGGAGGCGTTGGACGCTCTCCCGAAGCGCACGGAAGCCGGCGAACAGCGGCTGCCCCGGAAAGATCACCGCCTTCGCACCGCTGTGGTCGGGGGCGGTCCGGCTCGTCCCGATCTGCATCATCGGTGCGGTGCACTCCTGTCGAACCCGGTCGACGTCACGGCGGCGCAGGTGCGGGAGGAAGATCATGTCGGCACCCGCATCGACGGCTGCGACGCATCGCTCGATCATCTCCTCGACCTCCTGCGTGTCGGAGCGGGCGATGATCGCGAACGCGTCGTCCATTCGCGCATCGGTCGCCGCACGAATCCTGTCCGCGAACGTCCGGACGTCGACGAGAGTGTCGGAGTGACCGGGGAAGTGCTTCCCCGCCACGACATCCTCGATGTGAACACCGGCGAGGCCCGTCCGCTCCGCGAGGCGAACGAAGCGGCGCACGTTGACGGCGTTGCCGCCGGCGTCGTCGAGGTCGCCGATCACGGGGATGTCGACCGCAGACGTGATCCGGCGAGCCACGTCGAGCAGCTCGCTCATGGTGATCAGCGAGTGATCCGGAACGCCGAGGCTGCTCGCACCGGCCGCAAATCCCCCCATGTACACCGCGTCGAAGCCGGCGTCCTCGATGATGCGCGCCGACAGGGCGTCGTACGCTCCGGGCAAGAGGACCGGTCCGTTCCTTGCGAGCAGCGAGCGGAAGCTGCGAGCCGTCGACGACGTATCGCTCATCGGTCGCTCCGCCTACGTCGGCGAGCTCTGCGTCGGAATGACACCGGTCTTCTCGTACGCCGCGTAGGTGATGTCCGACCAGGTGCTCTCGCCGGTCGGCGGCGGCTCCGATGCGAACCGGTACGCGGCGATCGCCCGCTCGGTCGACCGCTGGAACTGAGGCATCACGTCGGACGCGATCAGCTTCTGGGAGTGGACGGTCGCGTCTGGGTCCGCCATCTCGGTGATGAACGACAGGAACGTCCCGAACCCGCCGGTCTGCTCCTGCAGACGCGTGATCGTGTCGACCAGCCGATCCGGTGACCCGATCACGGCGGTTCCGCTCTTGTTCATGTCGTCGATGATCTCGTCGAGGTCCGTCAACGCGGGATCGTGGAACACGGCAGCGGGGTTGATGCGGCGGAAGTACTCCAACATGTCCGCCAGCCCGTACCGCACGTCCTTGCGCGCCTGCTCCTCCGTCTCGGCGATGTGGCAGAACTGCGTGATCCGCCAGCTCGAGCGGTCAATCGTCCGGCCGGCCGCGCTGGCGGCCTCCTCGGCGATGGACCACGTCGACCTCGCCGCGTCGAAGCCCTGCGGCGAGTTGACCGAGAGCGAGAGCAGCCCGGTGCCGAGCCGGCCGGCGAGCTTCGGCCCCGACGTGGTCGCAACCGCGGTCACCACGATCTCGAAGCACGGATCGGTGAACGGGCGGAGGTTGAGCACGGCGTCGCGCAAGACGAACCACTCGGTCTCGCGACTCACCGGCTCGTCCGAAGTCAGGAGCTCGATGATCGCCTCCAGCGAGGCAACCATGTGTTCGCGGTTGCGCATGTAGTCGACGCCCATGACGTGCGCGTCGGTCGGGAAGGCACCCGGCCCGGCACCGAAGATGAACCGCCCTCGGGTGAGGTGGTCGAGCAGGTTGAGTCGGTCCGCGACGATCAGCGGATGGTGATACGGCAGTGAGATCACCCCTGTCGCCAACTTGATCCGCGTCGTCCGCTCCGCGGCAGCGGCGATCATGATCTCCGGCGACCCGGAGGTCTCCCACCCGAGCCCGTGGTGCTCCCCGAACCACATCTCGTCGAAACCCTCGCGGTCGAGCGCAACGGCGAGGTCGAGATCTCTCCGGAGCGCCTGCGTCGGGTTGCGCCACGGTGCATGGAGCGGGGGCAGGAACGCCCCGAATCGAAGCCGGCGAGATGTCATCATTTTGGGTCCGCCTTAGTTGTGAAGGGCGCCGCGGTCGCAGCGTCGGATGTCCGATTGAGCGCGCGTCACGAGTCGCAGTCCAAGTGGAGCTCGTTGATGCCGCGCGACAAGGTCGTCGTGTACTCGATCTTCGATCCGGGGCGTCGGGAGAAGCGCCGGATGTGTGCCAAGAACTCTTCCAGCGCGACGAGGATCTCGAGGCGAGCCAGGTGTGCACCGATGCAGCGATGGGGCCCTGCGCGGACGTCGCGCATGAGCGCGGTCCACAGGTCGCCCACCTTGCGCACCGACATCGGGGCACGCAGCGGGATCGACCACCCGAAACCCGGGATCGAGGGGATGACGACGTCAAACGAATCGCGCGAGTCGCCGCCGTGGGCCGCAGGGTCCGTGAGGGGACCGATCATCCGGCGCATGTCCCAATAGGTCCACGGCCATCCGTGGGTGATGATGATCGGCGTGGGGTCGGGGCCCTTGCCCGGGATGTGCAGGAAGTGCACGGGGACGTCGTCGATGTCCACTCGGAAGTTCGGGTACGCGTTCATCGCTGCTTCGTGCTCGCGCCAGTCGTAGTCGTCACGCCAGTAGGCGATCATCTCCTGCAGCCAGCCGCGCTCGACGCCGTAGTCCCACGACTCGTTGAGGAAGTCGTCGGCCCACCGCGTGCGGGCGAGGCGGTCGCTCAGATCGTCGATCTGCTCCTGCGGCACGTCGATCGCGAAGGGGACAGCGGTGGTGGCCATTGGGGTTGACTCTCTTTACTTGTGGAGTGCGCCGCCGTCGACGGGCAGGGCAACGCCCGTCACGCTGCGCGCTGCGTCCGACGCAAGGAACAGGACTGCGTTCGTGACGTCGCTCGACTCCACGTACGGGATCGGCAACAGCTGGATCGTCGTGAGCACGTCGACGATGTCGTCGAGCCCTGGAGCGTCGAGGTCGGGACGCATGAGCTCGTAGGTCGGCTGGTTCAGGAGCATCGGAGTCGCCACGGACGTCGGCAGCACCGCGTTGACGCGGATGTTCTCGGGGCCGAGCTCGATCGCCATCGTCTTCATCAGGCCCACCACGCCGTGCTTGGATGCGACGTAGCCACCGAGGTTCGCCATTCCCTGCACACCTGCGACGGACGCGGTGAAGATGATCGACCCTCCACCTCGCGCGCGAAGATGCGGCACCGCCGCCCGTGCGGTGTAGAACGCGCCGGTGAGGTTGACGGCGATCGCCTCGATCCACGTCGCATCGGACATGTCGGACACCGGCTGGTACGCCGTTGCGATCCCCGCATTCACGCTGACGACGTCGAGCCCGCCGAGAGCGGCCGCGGACTCGTCGAGGGCAGACCGAATCGCCTCAGCATCTCGTACGTCGGCGACGCACGACAGAACTCGCGTTCCATGGGCACTTGCCGCCTCCACCGTGTCCTCGAGATCCTGCTTCGTCGCGAGCCCGTAGGTCAGACTCTCGATGTCATCGCAGATGTCGATCACGATGACGTCGGCACCCTCTTCGGCGAATCGGACGGCGTGGCTCCGTCCCTGCCCGCGCGCCGCTCCTGTGACGGCGACGACCTTGCCTGCGAATAGTCCGCTCACCTGTTCCTCCTGATTGGTTCGGCCTGCCGCCTTCGGGCGCCAGCTGTCCTCTTCACGCATTCGTCCTGGTGATCTCCACAGCGTCCGCCGGACGGCGTGCTGCTCTCGTGACGCGCGGCGGGACCGATCACGACGACAGGTCTAAGGCTTCGGCGACCACTTCCAGCGTTTTTCCGGTAGTCTATGGTCCCGCTACCGAGAAGTCAACGGGCTGAGCGAGTATCCATTCGCGAAATAGATGGGCGCCCCGCGCGGACGTCGGCTAATCCGATCGGCCGGTCATCGGCGTCGTGACGCAGACGAGGTCGTGCTGGAGGTGCCCGAAGCGGGGTCGACGTGTGCCAGCGGATCCCGGCACCCGGTGTAAGCCCGAAGTTCGGGATCGCGTCGAGCAGCTCCTCGAGCGCGATCTGCATCTCGAAGCGAGCCGGATGCGAGCCGATGCACCGATGGATGCCGACCCCGGAGACCAGATGCGGCTGTGCCGACCGCTCAAGATCAAACGTGAGCGGAAGCGTCTCGAAGAAGACTCCGGCGTCGACAGGAGTGGAAGCGACATTCTCGTAGCGCGACCCACGTGCGCATGCGGCCACGCGAGGAGGTCTTGTCGACGGCAAAGGCGCGCTCAGATCGTGTTTTCGGCAGACGATTGGCGATCCGATCTCAGCGACCTGAAGAACTTCCGAATGTCGGCGACAACTGCTTCGGGCTCCTCTTTCGCCGCGAAATGGCCTCCTGCCTTGAGGAAGGTCAGCTGCTGAAGGTTGAAGAACGTCTCTATCCATCGACGCGGCATGTAGACGACATCCTCGGGCGCGATTGAGATCGCGGTCGGGGCGGGCACCTGAGGCATCGCCGAGTGCGACGGCTGCCACGGGTTGTGCGCGGCCTCCCAGTAGTACCGAGCACTCGTGACGAAGCTTTCATTCACCCAATACAGCATCGTCATCGTGATCAAGTCGTCCTTCGAGAAGCGGGATTCGATGTCTCCCCGGCAATCGCTCCACCAGTACCGGCGGTTCACCAACCACGCCAGGAGGGCGACCGGCGAGTCGTGCATGCCATACGCCAACGTCTGTGGCTCGACGGTCTGCACCGCGACATGAGGCCACGCGTGGAGCATCCGTACCTTCATGTGCGCGAGCCGGTCCGCTTCATCCGGGGCGTACTCGTCGTCTCCGGGCAGCTGGCCGCCACTCAAGCCGTTCAGAGGCAACGCTCCGGAGATGTGGATGCCAATCAGATCGTGCGAGTACTTGTGTCCGAGTTGTGTCGTGATCAACTGGCCGAAATCGCCACCCTGTGCGGCGAAGCGCCGATAGTCAAGGCCGTTCACCATCAGTTCGTTCCACAGATCGGCTGTTCGTTCGAAGTTGATGCCGGTGACCTCCAACGGCACCGAGAAGCCGAACCCCGGCAACGACGGTATGACAACGTCGAACGAGTCAGAAGCGTCTCCACCGAAGGCGGCGGGATCGGTCAGCGGACCGATGATGTTCTCGAAATCCCAGAATGTCCACGGCCATCCGTGGCTGATGATCAAGGGAATCGGATTCGGTCCTTTCCCGCGCTCGTGGATGAAGTGGATGGGGATGCCGTCGACGTCGGCAACGAAGTGCTTGTACGAGTTCATCCTCGTCTCTTGGGCCCGCCAGTCGTACTGCTTGCGCCAATAATGAACCAACTCCTCCAGATACTGCCGAGGCGTCCCGTATCGCCAGTCGTCGTTCTGCATGTCGCGCGGCCACCGTGTCTGAGCGAGCCGTGCATCCAGGTCCGCCAACACGGCATCGGAAACATTGATCTCAAAGGGCTGGATCTTCATACGGTCCTTCTGGTCCGGATCAGAACGAACAACCTCACCACCGAGTTCGCGCTTGCCTGTCGCGCGTCGACCGGCGTCACTTCACCAGTGCTCCGGCGTCGACCAGCAGCGCAACTCCTGTGAGCCACTTCGCCTCGTCGCTGGCGAGAAACAGCACCGCGTCGCTGATGTCCCGCGCGTCGAGGATCGCGACCGGGAGCACGTTGATCTGCTGGAACGCTTCCAACGTGTCCTCGAAGCGAGGAGTGTCGAGATCCGGCCGCATGACGTGTTGGCACGCGTCGTTGCGAATCATCATCGTGTCCACGGACGTCGGGAGCACGGCATTGACGCGAATGAGCTCCGACCCGTACTCCAGTGCCATCGTCCGCATCAACCCGAGAATCCTTGCCGTCGAAGCGACGTCGCACGCATCTGCGGTCCTCTCTCGTCGCCAACGGGCGGCCCCGAAATTCACGCAGGATCCCGACTCGCAGGTTCACTTCACAACCGGCATAACCAGAGAGATCCATGGCGTGCGACTGATCGTTCAGTGACGCCGTCTCTCTGGCGCGTCGTCGATCGCGGATCGAGTACGGAATAGCAGCGACTGTTGAATCGCGTTAATCTCGAAAAGGAGTCATCGATGCAGGTAAGCATCTCCGATAAATGCAGTGGTCACGGCCGCTGTTACGCTCTTGCTCCGGAAGTGTATGAGGACGATGAAGTGGGTTTCAATGCCATGATCGGCAAGACGTTCGAGGTGGGAGACGATCTGGCGGAGCAGGCCCGGCTAGGAGCGATCAACTGTCAGGAGGGAGCAATCACCGTCCGCGAGCGGAACGCGGACGGTGGCGGTAACGCCTGAACACCACGCGTGGAACAAGGCACTCGATGCAGGGGCGTCCAGGCGCGAATCGGGCAGGTGCCCGTACTGGAGTCAGGCGTCGCCGCGAGCGATCGCCGCCATGGCGGCCTCGACCATCTTCGCGCCGTCCAGCGCGATGCGCTCCGTCGGCGTCACCTTCAGCGCGAGCGGCGGTTCGCCGTGTCGTCAGCCGCACGACCCGCTGCTGGCTCTCCGGGTCGTCCGGCAACCAGCGCTCAGCGAGAGCGGGGAGGAACCACCTCTTGGTTCCGCGTCATCGAGCACGGCGCACATGCCCTTGTACGTCACCGTCCGCATCGCACCCGCATCGGTGCCGATGCTCGAGACGCAGACGGACACGCGCGGGTCGCGCATGACTGCATGCGCCCGCTTGCAGCGATGACGCGCTCAACCAGAACGCTCCGCCGCGCCATACGTAGGACATGATCACGCCCACGGGCCAACCTTCGCGATTGCTCCAGATGAACGTGCACTCCGTCTGCGCCTCGACGAGCGTGCGTTCCGCAGTCTCGTCCAGGAGTAGCCGCGCATGTCGTCGTAGTTGAACGTGCTCATCCCTTCGCCGCCATGAGCGCCAGACGGTGCGTGTCCCAGTAGAACGGCGCCGCTTCGACGCGACGCCGTCGCGGACGGTGAAGATCTCGAGCACAGGCATGTCGACGCTGTCACCGGTCGCACGTGACGTGATTCGCATGTCAGTGTGCGCGATGACGATCGAGTCGCTGATCTCTCGTAGACGTCCAGCAACGTCGGCGAGAGCTCGAAGATCTCTCCCACCGTGGCGAACAGCTTCTGCAGCCCGTCGTGGCCCACGTACTCGCCGCCGAACGGGAGGCCCGGCGCCTCGCGCACGACGGAGTCCGGCGAGAACAGCGCGAGCATCGTCGCGAAGTCTCCCGCTTCGAACGCCGCTGCGATCTCCTCATGAACTTGCTTGGCCGTCTTCATCGTTGCCTCCTCGGAACCCGGGCGAACGGAAACGTGGCGGCGGAGATCTTCGCCATCACGGCAGAGGCACTGCATCATCCCGATGCCGTCGCGAACGGCGACATCGCCGTCATCGACGACCCTGTGCACGGGCGCATCCGGACGATCGGGCCTCTCGCCGAGTTCTCCGCCACGCCGCCCGTGATCGGACGACCAGCGCCTCGCGCCGGCGAACACACCGAGGCGGTGCTCGCGGCCCTGCCTGCTGCGGCCAGCGAGCACAACTGGCGCCGCGTCGAAGCCCAGATCAACACCTTTCCCCAGATCTTGACCGTTGTCGACGGCGTCGAGTTCCACGTGATCCACGCGAGGTCACCCGAGCCGCATCCCATGCCGCTGGGGCCCCGAGCGCGTCGCGACGCGTGGGCAACCATCATGTCGTGACTCCTAGGTGCGGGCGCATCGTCTCGGCGCATGTATTGGGAGGGCTACCGCGCGGCAGTCGAGAAGTCGGCCGATCGGGTCGAGGTGCCCGTGGGGATGTCCGTTCACCCTGCCGACATCACCCGACTCTCGCGGCGATGGGTGGAACGCGAGTACCTCGACATCCGCTCGTGGAACGAAGTCGCCCGAGGCGGCCACTTCGGCGCATTCGAACAGCCCGCGCAGTTCGTCGACGAGGTCCGAAACTTCTACCGCCTCGTCCGCTGACGCAGGCGACCTCGTTCTCTCAGAAAGGCGTCGCTACGTCTACCCGCAGCCGACCCCGGCGAGCACGGCTGCTGCCATCACGGACCCTACGGCGCGATGACCAGTGTCTCCCGCGTGCCCCAGGGGGCGAGCCGCTCGTCGGTGTCGGTCTGGTAGTACTCGGGAAGCTCATCGACACCCAGCGAGATCGCCGACAGCCGGCCCCCGGCAACGAAGCATGCGCAACTCATCGCGATCTCGTAGATCTCACGCTCGGAGAAGTGTCGCCGTAGCTCTGCGACCAACGCTGCGTCGATCCCCAAGTGGTTCGTGGCGAACAGATCAGCGAACCGCAGTGCGACGCGATCGGCGTCGGTGAGGTCGTCGGCTTCGTGCGGACGCTCCAAAGAGCACACGAGGTCCTCGGTGACTCCGTCGGCGATCGCGTCCTCGTAGCGAACGGCCATGCACGTGCGGCACTGGTTGTGGAACGCGATCCGCAATCGGATGAGCTCTTGGAGTCGTGGCCGAAGTTCGCCATCGTGCACGACGCTGTGCAGGAACGCTCCCTGTGCGGCCTGCATCTTGAGGTTCGGGTCGGTGAATTCGAGGACAGCCACGGGGTTCTCCCTTGCAAATTGGTCTATCGGGGGTGTGGGATCAGTGAATCACGAAACCGACCGCGACGCTAGCCCAATCCGTCGCGCTGATGTCGCGCCGACCGCAAGGTCGTGATGTTGGGCGAGAAACCGTGCGAGGTTGGGGCCGACGTACGAGCCCGTGTGGCTGACGATTGCGACCCGTCGCCTCATTGCCGCTGACGATCGATCTGTCATGACGACTACTTCTTGTGGAGCGCTCCGCCGTCGACGGGAAATGCGACCCCCGTGACGTATCGCGCAGCGTCGGACGCAAGGAAGACGAGAGCGTTCGAGATGTCGATCGACTCGACATACGGGATCGGCAGCACCTGGATCGTGTGCAGCACGTCGACGACATCCTCGAGCTGTGGGTTCTCGAGGTCCGGTCGCATGAGCCGATAGGTGGACTCGTTCAACGTCATCGGCGTTGCGACCGACGTCGGGAGCACGGCGTTGACCCGGATGTTGTCCGGCCCGAGCTCCATCGCCATCGTCTTGACGAGGCCGAGAAGTCCGTGCTTGGACGCCACATAGCCTCCGAGGTTCGCCATCCCGTGAGCACCCGCGACAGACGCGGTGAAGAGAATCGACCCTCCGCCGCGCCGTCGAATGTGCGGAATCGCCGCGCGAGCCGTGTAGAACGCGCCGGTGAGATTGACATCCATCACGGCCTTCCACGCCTCGTCTGTGATGTCTTCGACCGCGACGAACGGGGGGGCGACGCCCGCATTGACGCACACCACGTCGACGCCACCAAGCGCTCCTGCAGCGTCATGGAGCGCAGCTCGGATTGCGCCGGAGTCGCGCACATCGGCGACGTACGGAAGCACACGCGTGCCATGGGCGCGAGCTGCCTCCACCGTCTCGTGCAGGTCGTCCTTGGTCGCCATCGGGTACGCCACGTCCGCAATGTCCTCGCAGATGTCGATCGCGATCACATCGGCACCTTCCTCCGCGAACCGCAGCGCGTGGCTGCGACCCTGCCCACGCCCCGCTCCCGTGACGGCGACAACCTTCCCGCTGAACAACCCGGCCATAGACATTTTCCCGATCTACTCGTGTGTCGTGCTCACAGTTCGCCGCGGGCCATCGCGGCCATCGTGGCCTCGGCCATCTTCGCCCCGTCGAAGGCGATCCGCTGCGTCGGCGTCACCTTGAGGACCCGCCGATTCGGCGTGTCGTTCAGGCGCACGACGCGCTCCACGGTCTCGCGATCGTCGGGCCAGTAACGCTCCGCGAGCGCCGGCAGGAACCAGCGCTTCGTGTCCGCATCGTCCAGCACGTCGCACGTGCCCTTGTAGGTCACGGTCCGCATCGGGCCTGCGTCGGTGCCGATGCTCGACACGCAGATCGAGACGCGCGGATCGCGCGTCACCGCGTGCACCCGCTTCCGCAGCGAAGAGGCGCTGAGCCAGAATGCTCCGTCCCGCCAGACGTACGACATGATCACGCCGACGGGCCAGCCCTCCCGGTTGCTCCAGATGAACGTGCACTCGGTCTGCATCTCGACCAACACGCGCTCGGCATCCTCGTCCAGCACGTAGCCGCGCATGTCGTCGTAGTTGAACTTGCTCATCCGCTGCAGCTGGTCACTCGGCGCGCCGATCGAGCTTCGGCAACACGTCGGATGCGATGAGGTGCAGGCTGCGCCATGCGACCTCCGGATCGATGCCGCCCGTCAACGGGTTGATCGAGACCTGGCTACCCTCGCCGGACGCCCACTCGACGCACTCCTCCGGCGTCAGCACGAGATAGCGCCCGCTCGTGCGCATCGTGTCGCGATCGTCGATCCTCCGGTACGGGTTGAGCTCGCCGAACCCACTCGCGATCTTGTCGCCGAATCCCTGCTCCTGCCAGTTCGCGTACGTCTGGAGCTCGTATGCGCAGCAGTCCGCGACCTGCTCCCACACCGCATCGGGATCCTCTGCGACGGCGACCAACGTCTGCATCGGCCGCGGCGGCGCGGGCGGTGGACCCGGGTCGATGCCGACCTTCTCGAGCTCGGCCCGGTAGTAGGTCATGAGGTCCGGGTTGGTCGTCGGCCAGAACCCGTCGGCGACGCGCACCGCTCGCCGCGCGGCGGCCTTCGACGAGCCGGCCATCAACAGCACGGGCCGCGCGTCGCGGAACGGCCGCGGTGTGACGCGGATGCGGCGGCCGTCGTGGTCGAACTCCTCGCCCTGCCACGCGACCTTCAGGAACTCGATCGTCTGCTCGAGCCGACTCCCCCGCGTCGCGGGATCGACTCCGAACATCTGGAACTCGAACGGCACGTATCCGGCCGCCGCCACCACGGTCACCCGACCCTGCGCGAGCAGATCGAGCACGGCGAGATCCTCGGCGAGCCGAATCGGCTCGTAGAAGGGGAACAGGAGGATGATCGTGATCCGCATCTCACGCGTCGCACCTGCGACGGCGGAGGCGATCACGATCGGAGACGGCAGATACCCGTCGCCCGCGCCGTGGTGCTCTGGGAATCCGACCGACGTATCCACGTCGGGGAGCGCGTCGGCCCAGCGGCACATCTCGATGACCGACGTCGCCAGGTCTCCCGTCGCGGCGCCGCCTGGACGCGATCGCAGGTCGAAGAACAGGTTCAGCGCCGCCATGATCCATTCCCCTCAGGACGCGCCGGAGGAGGCCTGCGCCGCCATGGTGGCCACCTTCTCGGTGTCCCAGTAGAACGGCACCGCCTCGACGATGAGTCCGTCGCGGACCGTGAACATCTCGAGCACCGGCATGTCGACGCTCTCGCCCGTCTGTCGCGACGTCATCCGCATGCTGGTGTTCGAGATCACCAGGGAGTCGCTCACCTCGTACACGTCGAGCAGCGTCGGCACGATGTCAAATGCGTCCCCCAGAGTGGAGAACAACGTGCTGAGCCCTTCGTGCCCCACGTAGTCGCCCCCGAACGGCAGGCCCGGCGCCTCGCGCACCACGCAGCTCGGCGAGAACAACGACACCAACGTCGCCATGTCGCCTACGCCGAACGCGCGCATCATCTCGTCGTGGACCTGCTTCGCTGACCTCACTGTGCCTCCCCTTGGCATTTCGTGACGAGACTTCGCACAACGCGAATCCTGGCCAACATGGTTCGTCGCTGACGATACGCCATCCCGGCGTGGCAGGTCAAGCGACAAGGTCGAACCTTGGTTGTCGATATACCCGGAAACGCACATCGGCCGGCGCGGCGTCGCGGTCAGCGGTGCCGCGGGCTGAGCATCCGGTACGACTCGGCGACGCGCGGGTGGAGCCGAACGGGCCCGTCGATGTCGTCCAAGTAGTAGTTGAAGGTCGGAACGAGTCCAGCCCCGAGCTCGGTGGGGAACTGGGCGAAAAGTTGCTCCACGTCCCAGGAAGCTCTCTCCGCGGTGATGCTGGCCGACTCCTCGAGCTCGTTGTACAGCGTGTAGGTGAGACCGCGGGCGCCGAAGATGCGTCCGCTGATGTTCGCCGCTGCCTCCGATGCAAGGTAGATCACGAGCGGAGCGACGTGCGCTGGATCCATCTCCGTGCCTTCGGCGACCTCACTCGGCCACCGACCAGTGCGCTCGAAGTGCTCCCTCGCGATGCCCATCCCGTCGAGCATCCGCGTCGCCGCCGTCGGAGCGACGCAGTTGCACGTCACCCCGTATGCGACGAGTGCGCTCGCAGCGGAGCGAGTGAGCCCGATGATCCCCGCTTTCGCGGCGGCGTACGCGACGTGCGATGGGACTCCGTCGATGCCGCCGCGCGACACCATGTTGATCAAGCGCCCGTACTCGCGACGCTCAACCCAGTGCCGCGCCGCCGCGCGGGATGTGTTGAAGGTCCCCCGCAGATGAACGCGAACGATGTCGTCGAAGTCTTCGTCGGTCGCGTCTGCGATCGTGCCGGCGATGGTCTGCCCTGCGTTGTTCACGAGGATGTCGAGCCGCCCCCACGTGTCCAGCGCGAGCTCGACGACCCCCTCGGCGTCGGCCGTCGTCCCGACATCACCCTGGTGGAACACGGCCGACCCGCCGTCGCTCGTGATCTCTGCGACGACGGTGCGACCCGCCTCGTCACTACGGTTGTTGACGACGACGTGCGCGCCCTGAGCCGCAAGGCCCCGGGCGAGGGCGCGCCCGATCCCCCGACCCGCACCGGTGACGATGGCGACCTTGCCGGCGAGATGCCGTCCTCGCTTCATCATCTCGCCCGTCCGGGCCGCTGTTCGACGTCCATCTGCAGACCCCTCCTCCTGCCGCAGCCTCCGCGGCCCACGCACGCGTCGACCCAACACCTCCCTGGATGTCCATGAATTCGTATCACAGGAGGCTGTCTTCAGCGCGTTCTCGGTATATCTGCCCGCGTCATCCAGAGCACTGTGTGTTCATCACTTGAACCGGTGGCACAATGAGAGTCCGCGACGGGAGGGAACAGCAATGGGTCGGCTCTACGGCAAGGTTGCGCTCGTCACCGGATCGAACCGCGGGATCGGGCGCGGCATCGCCAAGATGTTCGCGAGCGAAGGTGCGGCAGTCGTGGTGACAGGACGAAACGAGGAGCTCGGGCGAGCCGTGGTACACGAGATCGTCGAGATGGGAGGTCGTGCCGTGTCGCTTCCCGCCGACATCAGCGACGAGGCGTCCGTCGAGCGACTCGTCGCCGGCACCGTCGACACGTTCGGCGGCCTCGACGTCCTCGTCAACAACGCTGCCCCGCTCGAGGACGTCGCGCGCGCCGGCAGCCCCGTCGCGACGTCTGACACCGCCAGCACCGAGCACATTCTCCGGGTCGCGTTGCTCGGCCCCTACTTCGCCATCAAGCACGCCGTGCCGCACATGCAGGCTGCGGGGGGCGGCAGCATCGTGAACATCTCGTCGACGGCGACCATCACCGGCTTGGCCGGTCAGCCGGCCTACTCGATGGCGAAGGGCGGCCTCAACGCGCTCACGGTGAACGTCGCCTACGACTACGGACCGAGCATTCGATGCAACGCGATCCTCGCCGGGATGGTGAACAGCGGCACCGGCAGGCGAACGGCTGAGTTCAACGCCGATCCGGCATGGAAGGCGGCTCAGGGGGCGATGCACGTCACCCGGGCCGGCGAGGTCGACGACATCGCCGCGTTGGCCACCTTTCTCGCCGCCGACGCCGGCTACATCACGGGTGCGCTGATGGTCGCCGACGGTGGGGCGACGATCAAGACGAACATGCCGATCATCCCCGGTCGCTGGTACCCGGACCACGCACTGCCGCCCGCGATCACGCCGTAGCCGCAGCCGCGGGTCCGACACCGACGTCTGAGCACGTGTCGACCGCTCAGGTCACCGGGGGCTTCATCGCGCGGTCCAGCCGCCGTCGACGACGAGGTTGTGCCCGGTCATGAACGTGTTGCTCGGGCTCGCGAGGAGCAACAACGCAGCATCGAGCTCGTGCTCGAGGCCGAGCCGGGGAATCGGCGAGTTGGAACGAATGAACGCGCGGCTGCTGTCGTCCTCGCCGAGACCGGCGGTCATCTCGGATGGAAAGAACCCCGGACAGAGGGAGTTCACGCGGATGCTGCGCCTCGCCCACTGCGCCGCGAGCTCGCGGGTGAGGTTGATCACCGCCCCCTTGGAGGCGCAGTAGTTCGCGTGCTTGATCGGCGCCGACGCCACGAGGCCGTACATCGACGCGATGTTGATGATCGACCCACCCCCGGCGCGGCACATGTGCGGAAAGGCGAGCTTGCTCAGGTGCCATGGTGCAACGACGTTGATCTCCATCACGGAGCGAAACGTCTCGACCGACTCGTCCTCGGCCGCGACCCTGACGAGGATGCCGGCGTTGTTCACGAGGACGTCGAGGCGTCCGTGCATCTCGGCGGCCGCCTCGATCATCTGCTCGCGCGCCCGCTCGTCCGCGAGATCGGCCGTCAGCGCGTGCACCCGGGGCAGCTCCGCGGCGAGGTCCGCCAGTCGATCCGCGCGCCGAGCGACGGCGATCACGGTGGCACCCGCGGCGTGCAGCGTCCGGGCAAACCGCGCCCCGAGCCCCGACGACGCCCCCGTCACAACAGCGACGCGGCCGTCGAGACGCATGCTCGCGAGCGGGTCGACCTGCTCGACGATCGCGTCAGCGACTCCGTTGTTCTCCATGCGCACGAGATCCTTGGCCCCCGGTGTCACCAGTCGGCGGAGTAGGTCGCGTCGAGCGGCTCGACCGTCCCACGGTTGATCCCGTCGGGGATGCCGAAGAAGTCCCACCCGGGCTCGTAGGGCGCTGCGACCGACCAGTCGTAGATCGTCACCCGACGCAGGACCCGCCACTCACCGTGTCGACGTTCGAACACGTCGCGGTAGCGTCCGCCACAGTTGGCGAACGTCTCTCCAACGTCGCCGACGAACACGCCGGCATAGTGGAAGTAGGTCTCGACCTTCGCCTGCGACTCGCTGACGAGTTCGACGCGTGGTGTCCCGATGATGTGATAGCGGGCCGTCAGCAGGTCACGATTCGCGTACGCCCGCTCGAAGAAGCCCGTCGCGCTCCCCTTGTACATGCCGTGGTCGTCGGTGCCCTCGTCCCAGAAGATCGTCTTCATCAGCTCCGGGTCGTTGCGGTCGGCGCAGCGGCAGTAGCGCAGCATGACCTCCTGGATCGCTGCGATGTCGAGCAGCCGTCGCAGCGCAGCGACCTCCGCCGCGGTCAGTTGGTCGGTGAGTGTGGACATCGCGTTCCCTTCAACAAGTAGTCGTTGGCGTGCGGGACGCACGAGGCGAGGCACCAAGGGGGTTGGCGCCTCTCCTCCAATGCGCCGCCGGAGCGCCGGCCGTCAACCGACCGGCGAGTTGACCTTGAACAGACGCTCGGCGTTCCTCCAGAGGATCTTCTCGCGGTTCTCCTGCGACAGAGCGCCCGTCACGAGCTCGATCGCATCGGTGATCTCGTCGCCGATGAGGCACGTCGGGTGCGGGAAGTCGGTCTCGAACAGCAGGTTGTCCGGCCCGATCACCTCCATGTGGAAGTCGGTGAGGTGCTCGTACCAGACGTTCGCGTACACCTGACGGTGGAAGTAGAAGCTCGGGAGTTCGGTGTACTCCGGATGCTCGCGCGAGACGCGGTACTTCTTCGCGTGCTTGTCGAGCGACTCGAGCACGAACGGGATCCAGCCGATCCCGCTCTCGACGCTGACGAATCTCAGCTCCGGGAAGCGCGGCAGGATGTTCGACATCAACAGCTCGGACACGGTCATCCCATTGCGCATGAACTCCCGACACGTCGTGAACGCCAGGGTGGTGTCCGTCCCCATCACATCGCGACGCGCCTGGAGAGGGTTCACATTGACGACGTGACCATGCTCGTTCTTGAGCTTGATCGGAACGTCTCCCCCGCCGCCACCGGCATGGAAGCTGATCGGCAGCCCGGTCGCTTCCGCCGCGGCCCACATCGGATCCCACCGCCGGTCGGCCAAGAAGGGCTCGCCGTGGGAGTCAGGCACACCGGTCATCACGTACCCGTGGTGGCCGTTCTCGGCGCAACGCTCGATCTCTTTCACCGCCGACGGGACATCCCAGTACGGGATGCACGCAAGGCTGATGAACTTCGTCGGCTCAGCTCGCTCCCAGTCGCGGATCCAGTCGTTGTACGTGCTCGCGATCTCGACCTGGAACTCGAGCGAGGAATCCTCGATCACGCGGTAGATGTCCGGGCCGATGAAGCCGAGGTTCGGGTACAGGCATGCCGAGTCGACGCCGTACTCGTCCATCACCTTCGCCCGCTCGTGCGGATCCCACGCCGACGGATGGAACTCGTCCACCTTGGTGATGAAGTTCGGGAAGTTCTCCTCGTTACGAACGACCTCCCCGGCAGGCCCCTTCTCGATGACGCTGAACCCCACGGGCATGATCGGGTTGTCACCGACGAACCAGATGTCCGCGTTCATCTCCGGCACCCACTTCACCTGCGGGATCGCGTCGCCCCACTTCTGCTTGGACATTCGCGAGGTCCACAGATCCGGCGCCTCGACGGCATGACTGTCGGTGTCGATCACTCTCACGTTGGACGTCCTCTCAGCTGTCGTCGGCCCCCGGCCGGCGTCGATGCGCAAAATCTAGCAGACATCCGTTTCGGTACGCAAGTTCCGCAGATGAACGTCGTGCCAGCGGCGCAAGTAGGGGATGGACGCGGCGATGAAGACCGAAGGAACATCTTCGGGTACGAGTGGAGGATGACGTCAGTCTGCCGCTGCGCAAGGCGGGTCACCGCAGATTCGAATACGGAGTACGCGTAGACTTTTTCGCAGATCGACTGGCATTAACCGGGAGACTGTGCCTACCATCACCGGACATCCACTACTGATGGGGGAATCCATGAGAGCAAGACGACAGGCCTTCGGTCTGCTCGCGGCGGCGGCGTTGGTCGTTGCCGCGTGCGGGAGCGACGACGACGAGACGGGCACGACGGGAGCGAGCACGCCCGCGACGGCGCCGTCCTCGTCCGCGGCGACCGCAGACACAGCAGCCGACACCACGGCGGCGACCGGCGACACGGCGGCCGACACCACGACCGGTGACACGGCGGCGACCGACGACCTCTTTGCTCAGGCCGAGGTTCAGTTCAGCGACGAGGACCAATACCGCGCCGACGTGGACCGCACCGGCGAGACGATCAAGATCGGCGTCACCAACGACGAAGGGCCGGCGTTCTCGACGCCCGAGATGCGACCCGGGATCCTCACCGCCATCGACTTCATCAACGCCAACGGCGGGGTGAACGGCGCGATCCTGGAGCCCGTCGTGTGCGTCGGCGATGCCACGCCAGAAGGTGCGATCAACTGCGCGAACGAGTTCGTCGAGGCCGACGTCAACCTGGTCACGTACGGGACGAACGTGTCCATCGATGCAGCGCTGCCGATCTTCGAGGAAGCCGGCATCGCGATCGTCTCGGACTACGCGTACAACCAGACGCCGTCCGAGAACGTCTGGGCATTGAGCGCACCGCTCAGCGCGTACGCGCTAGGCCCGCTGCCCGCGCTGAAGGAGCTCGGCCTCACGAAGGTCGCCTATTTGCCGCTCGACACTCCGTTCCACCGCTTCCAGGGCACCCTGTCTGAAGCATGGGGTGAAGTCGTCGGCGTCGAGGTCGTGGTCGGTGCACCTGTCGACGGAGGTACGGGCGACTGGACCTCCGCGATTCAGACGGTGCTGGACGAAGGTGCCGAGGCCTTGATAAGTCACCCGCCGACGAACCACATTCAGTCGATCATCACGACCGCCCGCCAGCTCGGGTTCGACGGTCCGATCCTGACGACCGACACGCAGTTCATCGAGCAAGTGGGCGTGCCGGACGTGCTGAACACCTACACGATGTCGCCGCGGTTCCAGTCGCTCGCCGCCGCCGAGTCGTCCGACGCGCCGCAGCGGATCCAGGACAACTTGGCGCTGTACGAGCAGGTGATGACCGACGCGGGGCATGCGGACATCATCGAGAGTTACGCCGAGAACCAGTTCGCCTCGACGGTGGACATCGCGACGATCCTCGAGATGATCCCCGAGGGTCCGATCGACCTCGACTCGATCAGGGCCGTGTTGAGCGAGGACCGCTGGGTCATCGGGTTCGACGCACCGGACTTCAACTGCGGAGCAGCCGTGTGGCCCGCCGACCCGTCGTTCTGCCGGGGGTTCCAGGCGATCTTGGAGGTCGTGGAGCAGGACGGAGAGCTCGTCCAGGTCCCCCTGAAGGAGGACAACTTCGGGTTCTACTTCTTCCCCAAGCTGAACGAGCAGAGCACGACACTGCTGGACTGACGCTCGCCGCCAGCCGGCTCGCGTGACCGGACCGGACGGTGGGCTCATGGACGTTTCGTCCACGAGACCGCCGTCCGGTCCTTTCGCGTCAGCAGGTCCGCGCGGGCACTCGACCACCCGCGCGACGAGTCAGCCGGAGAGGACGATGCCGCCGTCGACGCTGATGCACTGACCCGTGATGGCCCCACCGGCTCGAGAGGCCAGCAACGCCGCCATCGCGCTGATCTCTTCCACGTCCAGGAGCCGCTTCACCAGCGCCCCGTCGGCGAGGCTGCGCTTGAACTCTTGGTAGGACAGTCCCAGCGCGGCGGCGACGCTCACACCTTCGGTTCGCATCATGTCGGTCTCGACCGCACCCGCGCAGATCGCGTTGGACGTGATGCCGAACTCTGCGTTCTCCTTTGCCATGACCTTCGTCAGGCCGTTGAGCGCGTGCTTGCCGACGGCGTAGGGGCCGACGAGAGCGGATCCGACTTTGCCAGCGACGGACGACATGTTGATGATCCGTCCGAAGCGCTGCGCTCTGAAGCGTGGGATGGCGCGACGGGAGCACCAGAACGCTGGCATCACGTTGACGCCCCAGCTGAAGTGCATCGCGTCGTCGGGTTGCTCGTGAAGGGGAACGAAATCGCTCGGTTGTCCGGTCCGCGACATCGAGCCGACGTTGTTCACCAGGATGTCGAGCCCGCCGAAGTGCGCGATCGATTCGTCCACGAGGCGATCGCACTCGTCACCGCGGGTCACGTCGGCAGGGATGAAGAAGACGCGGTCACGGAACTCGCTCCACTCGGCGAGCGCGGCCTCCGCTCGGTTGGTCGAGCGTCCGTTCACGACGACTCGGGCACCCGCACGCAGGAATCCGTCCGCGATCCCGCGCCCGATCCCACTCGTGCCGGCTGTGATCAGCGCGACCCGCCCGTCAAGCGCGAACATGGCCGCCCTCTCGCACGAGTCGGAAGAAGGCGCGAACTTCGTCGACGAACAGGTCCGGCTCCTCGAATGCAGCGAAGTGCCCGCCCCGATCGAGGTCGTTCCAGTAGCGAATGTCGGAGAAGACGCGTGAAGCCCAACGTGGTGTCGTCGAGAAGATCTCCTTCGGGAACTGGGAGACCCCCGAAGGGATCGGCACCGTGACGTTGCGGACAGTGCCGAAGCTCTCCCAGTAGAGGCGCGCGGACGACGCTGCTGCCGCGTTGACCCAATAGATCATGACGTTGTCGAGCAGGTCGTCACGCACGATCGCGTCTTCGGGATCCCCGTCGTTGTCCGTCCATTCACGGAACTTCTCCAGGATCCACGCCGCCTGGGCCGCGGGGGAGTCGACCAACCCGTAGCCGACCGTTTGCGGTCGTGTGCTCTGCTGCCGTGAGTAGCCGGTCCCCTCGTTCTGGAAGCGATCGAACCTCTCGACCGCGACCAGCTCGGCAGGTGTGAGCTCGGCCATGTCGTCCGGGCCGGGCCCGGCCATGCGCGGCAGGCTGTTGAGATGGATCCCCGCGCAGTGGCCCAGGTTCTGCGCGCCGATCAGCGTGGTGACGAGTGAGCCCCAGTCCCCGCCCTGGGCGCCGTAGCGCTGGTAGCCGAGCCGGACCATCAGCTCGTCCCATGCGGCTGCGATGCGGTGGACGCCCCATCCGGTACGGGTCGGCTTGTCGCTGAACCCGAACCCGGCAGCGATGGACACACGACATCGAAGGCGTCGGCAGCGTCGCCTCCGTGAGCGGCGGGGTCCGCCAGCGGGCCGATGACGTTCTTGAACTCGACGAATGACCCGGGCCACCCGTGTGTGAGCACGAGCGGGAACGCATTCGCCTCCGGGGAGCGGACGTGGAGGAAGTGGATGCCCAGGGGCTCGTCGGAGCCGCCGCGCACGTGGGCGCGGTACTGCGCGAAGGCGTTCAACTCCGCTTCGCGCGCTCGCCAGTCGTACGACGTCCGCCAGTAGTCGCAGATCTCCTGCAGATACGCGAGCGGGATCCCCTGTCCCCAGCCGTCGACCGTCTCGCGCTCCGGCCAGCGGGTGTTGGCGAGGCGTTCGCGGAGATCGTCCAGCACCGCATCGCCGATCGCGATCCTGAACGGCGTCACGTCATCGGACGCATCGACCGAATTGGCCGCCATCGGCCGCTGCCGTCCCTACCCCGCCGATGGCGGCCCAGGGATCGGAAGGTCGTACTGGTACCCGCACCGCGAGCTGGTCTCGACGGAGAACGGCACGGTGACGCGGTTGCGGATCCTCCAACCCTCGTCGGTGCGCACGTAGTCGATGTGGTAGTACGCGACGATCCGCATCGTGTGCGAGTTGTCGTACTCGTCGACGCGGATGTTCTCGAACGTGAAGTGCACCCGACCGGTCGCGCGATCGCCGTCGATCGAGATCTGCGGTGCGTTCAGCATGTGGATGCTGCGACCGGGCATGTTCTCGCACGCGGTGGCGAGATTCGCGTGGCCGACGATCGGAGGCGTCGCCTCGGGCATCCCCGGGATCCGCGCACCCTGATATACACCGTCGGCAGTGAACAGGTTCGCCCACCCCGCGCCGTCGCGCATGTCGAAGCGACGCGCGTAGTCGCCCTCGATCTCGAGCAGTGCGACTCGGTCGTCGATTTGCCCTCCGACAGCGACGTCGGTCATGCGAGTCCCCCCATGTCACTCCGCTGCTCGGCGCAGCGCAAACTTCGATGACGGTAGCAGTCGGCTCCCGATTGGTCAAGCAGTCATCGCCCTTCAGGTGCGTGTTTCCGGCTCGCCACCTTGCATTCCGGAGGCCGCGCTGCAAGAGTGCAGAGACCGTGCGCGGGCAATCGCGACCGCGTCGGCGAGGAGGACACATGGCAGGCGATCGATCGCCGCAGGGACGCTGGCGCGACGCGATGGAGCGTCAGGGCCACGTCGAAGTCGTCACCGCCTACGACTGCATGACGGCGCGCCTCGTCGAGCAGACGGGCTTCGACGGAATCGTCGTCGGTGCAGGCGCGACAGCGAACTTCATGCACGGCTTGCCGGACGTGGGCCTTGTCAGCCTCGCCGAAGCGCTCGAGAACGTCAGACGGATCTCCTCCGCGATCCGGATCCCTGTCATCGCCGATGTCGACGACGGTGGACCCACCGCGATCCATATCCGTCGAACGGTGGAGATGGCCGAGCGCGCGGGCGCTGCGGGGATCATGTTCGAGGACGTCGATTCGTCTCGCCCGAAACACCTGTGGAACGAGGAGAAGGGAGACTGGGACTTCTCGACCGCCGTGCTGTACCCGATCGACGTCGCATCAGAGCGGCTCGCGATCGCGATGGCCTCGCGCCGCGACCCGGAGTTCGTGATCATGGCGCGAACCGACGCCTTCCACACCGACCCCGAGCACGGCTACGAGCTCGCGATCGAGCGAGCGCGAGCGTACGCGTCCGTCGGCGCCGACATCCTGTTCGTCCTGGGACTGCCGCGCGAACGCGTGACGGCGGAGCTGACGTCGTCCTTGGGCGCCCCACTCCTCTACGCGGAGGTCGGCGCGATCGGCGCGGCGGACAAGCAACGCGTGTTCGACGCAGGGGCGTCGTACTTCCACGGGCTGCTGCCGATCCTGGCCGCATTCAGCGGGTACAAGGACACGATCGTCAGCCTCAAGGAGGGAACGGCCCCGGCGTTCGACCGCGATGCGTGGACCGTGAACCGGGAGCTGCTCGAGACGCTCGACCTGCGCGGGTGGAGCCGTGCACTTCACTCTCCACGCGCGGCAGCAGACACGACATCGTCGTGAGCTCGCCGGAGGAGCTCGACGCGCGCCTACGCGTACTGGAAGGACGGGTGACCGAGCTCGCGGACCATCTCGCGCTCTATCAGACGATGGCGACGTACGGCCCCGCTGTCGACAGCCTGTCGACGGACGCCGCCACGGAGATCTGGCTCGAGGACGGCGTCTACGACGGCACTGCGCGGCGCCCGTCCGAGATGCCCGGTGCGAATCTCCCGGGACTGCAGATGTCCGCGATGCACGGGCGGGCCGAGATCGCCGCGATGCTGAACGGCGACCTCCACCGCAAGCTCGTCAGCGAAGGCTGTGCGCACGTCCCGAGCCTGCCTCTGATCAGGATCGACGGAGACCGCGCCGTCGGGATCGGGTACCACTTCCTCTACGTGAAGGGCGACGACGGCTTCAAGATCTGGCGGCTGACGGCGAGCCGGTGGGACTGGGTGCGCGCCGACGGACAGTGGAAGGTGGAGACACGAACGCATCGGCTGATCGACGGGACCGATGACGCCCGAGAGCTCCTCCGCGGATCGTTGCGGGAGATCAAGGAGCATTCGTGAGCGCGGTTCGGCTCGGCGCCACGTTCCCTCAGATGGAGTCGACGGGAGACGCCGACGCCATCGATGAGTTCCTCGCGGGCGTGAGCGACGCCGGGTACGACCATCTCATCGCATACGACCACGTGGTCGGTGCCGACCCGGCGGGGCACCCCGGGTGGAGCGGCGCGTACGACGTCGACGATCCGTTCCACGAGCCGTTGATGCTCTTCGCGTACGCAGCGGCGAAGACCACGCTGGAGCTCATGACCGCTGTCATCGTCCTGCCGCAACGGCAGACGGTCCTCTTTGCGAAGCAGGCCGCCGAGCTCGATCTCCTGAGCCGCGGGAGATTGCGCCTCGGCGTCGGCATCGGCTGGAACAAGGTCGAGTACGAGGCGCTCGGGAAGGACTTCTCCACGCGCGGCCGGCGGTTCGAGGAGCAGATCGGTCTGCTGCGCCGCTTGTGGACCGAGAAGTCGGTCGACTTCCGCGGCGAGTTCGAGGTCGTCTCCTCGGCGGGGCTGCTCCCGACACCGGTCCAGAAGCCGATCCCGCTCTGGTTCGCGCTGGGTTCGAGCCGTGTGGCCCTCGCGCGGGCCGGGCGTCTCGCGGACGGTGTGATGCCGATCTCACCGGGACCGCAGCTCGCGGACGCGATGGAGCACCTCAGGAGCGCAGCAGCGAACGCAGGACGTGACCCCGGCGAGGTCGGTCTCCAAGGCCGCATCCCTGTCGGCGGATGCGACGCGCGCACGATCCGTGAGCGCGCTGCCGAATGGCTCGGCTTCGGCGTCACTCACCTGGCCATCGACACGATGGATGCCGGACTGCGGTTCCCGGACGGGCACTTGCAGGCCGCACGCATCGCGGCCGACGCGCTTCGCGACTTCGGTCTCGCGACGACGAGCTCGTAGCCGCAGGAGGAGCGGTGGACCTCAGTCGGGAAGCAGGTTGGCCGGCGCGTTGCGTTCGATGATCGCCTTCACGTCGGCGATGGTGTCGCCCTCGGCCGTGACGATGAGTCGCTCGACGCCGCAGGCCGCGAACTCCTCGATCACCCCGCGGTCGAGCGGCACCCGCGTCGCGACGGTGATCTCGAACCCGGCAAGGTCTACACCCAGCTCCTCGGCGGCTGCGCGGAGGCGCTGGACGTGTGCGGCAGCGGCGGCTGGATCCAGGTTGAAGCCGATCCACCCCTTCCCGTATCGCACTGCTCGTTTCAGCGCCGCGTCGGAGTGCCCGCCGACGGTCACCGGCGGACCTCCTGGTGTTGCCGGTCGGGGATACGAGTCGACGCCGTCGATCGTGACGAAGCGACCGTTCAGACGCGGCGGCTCGTCGTTCCACAGCGTCCGCAGCGCCTCGAGGTTCTCGTTCGTGCGCGCCGCCCGCGTTCGGAAGTCGGCACCGACGGCGCGGAACTCGGATTCGAGGTAGCCGACCCCGACGCCGACGATTAGCCTCCCGTTGCTCAGGATGTCGAGCGTCGTGAGTTCCTTCGCGAGCTGGACGGGGTGGCGTTGCGGGAGGATCAGGATGCCGAGACCGAGCCGGATCGAGGTCGTGTGCGCCGCGAGGAACGTCATCCCGACGATCGGGTCGAAGAACGGGTGCTTCGGGTCGCGGTGCGACGGCGGGACCTGAGGATCCGGGAGAGCCATATGCTCGCCCGTCCACAACGACTCGTACCCGAGACGCTCCGCGAGTTGCGCTGCACCGACCGCATCAGGGGATGCCATCGCCCCGAGACACGCGCCGTAGATCCCGAGCTTCACGCCGGACCTCGCAGCTCGCCGCCGTCCACGGGAAGGACGTGGCCCGTGAAGAACCGCGACGCATCCGTCGCGAGGAAGTCGAGAGCGGCGACGCAGTCGTCGATCTGCATCACTCGACGCAGCGCCGTCCGCTCCTCCAACTCGACGGCCTGCTTCCCGAACTGCGCGCTCGCCGCGGACGACATCACCGACATCGCTCTGCCCGTGGCAGTCACGCCCGGGAGGAGGCAGTTCGCACGAACCCCGAACGGCCCGAGCTCCTGCGCGAGATACCGCGTGTACATCACGACCGCCGCCTTCGCGACGCCGTAGTGAGCCGACGCGCCGCTGCGCAGCGGCTCGACGCCGTTCACCGACCCGAGAGTCACGATCGAACCGGACCCCTGCGACTTCATCACCGGCGCGACGGCGACGCAGGTCGCGACGGTCGCGATGAGGTTTCGCCGAAGGATCAGATCCAGCTCCACAGGATCAAGCGTGGACGCGAACATCGCCGGCCCCATCGTGATCCCCGGCAACCCGACCGATCCGCCGGCGTTGCACACCGCGACGTCGATCCGGCCCCAGCGCTGCAGCATCGCGTCTGCGATCTCGCGCTGCGCGTCGAAGTCGGCGGCATCCTGCTCCATCGCGAAGGCGTCGACGCCCAGGTTCGACAGCTCGTCGACAGCGCTCATCGAACCGCTCTGCGCCCGATCCTGTTCGAACTCGAGGTGGTTGTCGAGGTCGACGTCACAGACCGCGACGTTGGCACCGAGCGTCGCGAGGCGAACTGCGAACGCGCGTCCGAGCCCGCGGTTGCCGCCGGTGACGAGGGCGGCCTTTCCGCCCAACGGGCGCAGGTCGATGGCGATCCCCGAGCGCGCGTTCGTCGACGCCGTCGCCGCTCGTTCAGCCATTCGAGCCTCCCCGATAACGCCGGCCCACGACCTCCGCGACGCACGCGGGCCGATTCGAACCCTCGGTCTCGAACTGGAGCTGGAAGCAGGTCTGGATCCCGTTCGGGATGTCCTCAACGGACACCAGCGTGACGCCGACGCGCAGTCGCGACCCGACGGGAACTGGCGACGTGAACCGGACGCGGTTGGACCCGTAGTTCACGCCCATGGCGAACCCCTCGACCTGGAGAACCGTCGGGAGCAGCACCGGTCCCATGGAGAGCGTGAGATAGCCGTGCGCGATCGGTCCGCCGAAGGGGCTCTCGCGCGCAGCGCGTTCCGGGTCGACATGGATCCACTGGTGGTCGCCGGTTGCCTCGGCGAACTGGTTCACCCGCTCCTGGTCGATCTCGACCCAGTGGCTGTAGCCGAGGAACTGACCGACGAGCGCCCGCAACTCTTCCGCGCCGTTGACGATGATCGGTGTCGTCCCGCTCTGCTGTTGGCTCATCGAATCCCCTTCTGCCTCAGTGGCCGATCGCCCGGCCGCCGTCGACCAGGTAGTGCTGTCCGGTGATCCATGCGCCCTCGTCGGAGCAGAGGAAGACCACCAGTGCGGCGACGTCGCGCGGGCTGCCGGCTCGTCCGAGCGGGATCTTCTCTGCGACCATCTCGTTCCAGGCGTCGCCGCGGCCGACTCCGTCCATGCGCGCGGTGTCGATCAGTCCCGGCAGCACTGCGTTCACACGCACGCCGCTCGCCGCCACTTCCTGCGCCATCGAACCGGTCAAGGCCTGCAGCGCCGCCTTCGACGCCGCGTACGCGGCCATGTTCGGCGGCAGCGTCTTGCCCGCCGCTGACGAGATGTTGACGATCGACCCGCCGTGCCCCTGCTCGACGAGACATGCACCGAAGTGCTTCGACATCAAGAAGCTGCCGGTGAGGTTGACGTCCATCAGCCGCTGCCACACCGCAGGCTCGAGATCGATCACCGGCCCTCGGTCCTTGCCGATGGCGACGCTCGCGTTGTTGACGACGATGTCGACCCGACCGAACTCGGCCACGACCGCATCACGCAGACGAATCACGTCCTGCTCGTTCGAGATGTCCCCCTGCAGCGCGAGGGCACGTGACCCCAGGGAACGGACTTCGTCTGCGACGCTGTCGACGTCGCGCCATCCGGCAGCCTTCTCGTCGTCCGGGAACGAGTCCGGATCCCGTCCGGTCCCGACCGGAACCACGTCGCAACCCGCCGTTGCGAGCGCGACCGCGATCGAGTGACCGATCGACCGCATGCGACCCGCACCGGTCACGACGGCCACCTTGCCGTCGAGGCCACTCAACTCATATGCCACTGGATCCCGTCACCACTCGGCGAGGACGACACCGCGGTTCAACGTGTCGTATCCACCGGTGTTGTAGCGGGTCTGGACGATCTCGCGTACCGGGAAGATCGACCAGTCGTCGCCGGGCTCGCCGCCGACGAGGTGCAGATAGGACGAGGCCTTCCAGTGCTTCGTCTCGCTCAGGTCCGCCTCACCCTTCAGACCGACCAGCACGTGATCGGTCGAATCCTTCTCGAACACCTGACGCCGCGTCGCGAACGTCCCCATTCCGGCGCGTCCCTCCGGCGCCTCGATCCGGTGCTCGAGTCGAACCGAGAAGCGGACGAAGTCGATGCCGTGGCGGCCGGCAACCACGTTCAACACGTCGCCCTGCCAGCCGAGCGTGACGTCGCCGACCTGGAGCGGCATGCCCCACACCTCACGCCCAGCGACTGTGCCGCTGAATCCCGTCTTCATCCCGCTGAACAGGTGGAAGACCGGCTGATCGTCCAGCAGCGCCGGTGCGCCGAGGTAGACGCCGATGTACGGCCCGAACGTGCTGCGCGCGTGGCGCATGACGCGAGCCACGGCGAGCCCCCGGCTGCCGAGCGGCTTCAGCACGGGGGGCAGAACCGCCTTCAGCACGTCCGGATCCGTACGGAACACGACCGTGATCTCCTCGCCCCGCTCGTAGTTGTACGGCGGATCGCCGAAGCTGCGTCCGATCAGCTGTTCCATGAGCCCCACTCCTCTGCGAGTTGCGTCTCCGGGACCGTAGCCCCGCACACTCGGAGTGTCAACACCGTACTGGGGAGTTTACGTTCGCGTTTCCGGGCGAGACGCAGATTCACGACGCTATTGTGGGCAGCGCAGCGCAGACATCGAAGGAGGGGCGAGCGTCACATGGGGTCAACCACCGAGGCCGCGGCGAGCGACGGGGAGCTTTGGCAACTCAGTCGGCACGGACCGCGCGGGGAGATCGCGATCGCGACGTTCACACGTCCACCGCGGAACCTGATGAACTTCTCGGCGATGTCGCAGATGGAGCGGCTCGTCGAGGCGGTCGCGATCGACGACTCGATCAACCTGTTGATCCTGACGGGCGGAGTATCCGGCTACTTCGTCGGCCATGCAGACGTCGCAGACCTGACGCGGCTCACCAGCCGAGAGCAGCTGGAAGACGTCGACACCGCAGTCTGGCCGCGCACCTTCGCGAGGCTTAGGTCGATGCCCCAACCGGTGGTCGCGGCGATCAACGGACAAGCCTGGGGCGGGGGCTGCGAGGTGGCGCTGGCCGCCACGATGCGAGTCGCCGCCGCGTCTGCTCATCTCGCTCAAGTGGAGGTGCCGTTGGGACTGATCCCGGGCGCAGGGGGCACGCAGTGGCTCCCTCGGCTCGTCGGTGTCGGTCGCGCGGCGGAGATCATCCTGTCCGGGCGAGTGGTCGGAGCCGCTGAAGCTCGCGCGATCGGGCTTGTCGAAGCGGTGTTCCCCGTTGAGGGCTTCCTCGATGCCGTGATCGAATGGTCGCTGCCGATGGCGACTCAGCCGCGGCACGCCATCATCGCTGCGAAGCAATCGATCATGGCGGCGATCGAACTCCCGCTCGACGAGGGTCTGACTCGTGAGTCGCGCCTGTTCATGAAGTGCCAGCGTCAACCGGAGACCGTTGCGAGGGAGCACGAGATGCTCGCGCGCTATGCCGATGCCTCGCCCGACGACCACGTCCACTTCAGCGGGCTCTCCTCGACGGCGTGATCGCAACGACGCTCCGGACGTGGTCGCCGGCCGCTCCTCCGGATTCGGCCGGCCGCTCTCTGTGAGGCGGCTTCATCCGTGTCATGCCTTCAGTGCCCTCAGAAGTCACGCGGCCATGCCACAGACGCCCGACCGCGCCGCGCGAGCCAGAGTTTGTGAGTTCCGCTTCTGGACGCGCAACACACGGCAGCTTCGCATCGGATCAGCTCTTTGGGTCCTGTTTCACGGCTTTAGGCCGCAGCGTAGGCGTGAGTCGCGGGGACGCGCCGCACGTCCGCCTGCTACAGTAGGAGCGCTGGTGGATCGTGGGGTTCACAACGCACACGGGGAGGAGGCGCAGGAACATGAGCGATGTCCCGACGACCGCACGCGACACGGAGGATCGGCTGGCGATCCTCGACATCGAAGGCGAGTATGCGCTGCGCTGTGATGCGGCTGACGGTGCGGGTTGGGCTGCGTTGTTCACAGCGGACGGCGTGTACCAGTGGCCGACGATCCCTGGCATGCCCGAAGCAGCGCCACCGCTGCGGGGGAGCGCAGCCCTCGCAGCTGCGTGTTCGGCGATGCCCGGGACGTGCATGCACCGAGTGTCGACGCCCAAGGTGACGATCTCGGGCGACGAGGCGACGACCCGGGCCCACCTCGTCTTCGAGTGGGCTCACGTCGACGAACACGGTGTCAGTCACAAGCGGGAGTTGGTCCCGATCAATCACACCGAGTACCTGCGTACCGCGGATGGTTGGAAGATTCGCCACCGAGTGACGATCCCATACTCGATCACTGACTCATCGCAGTGCGGGTACCTGCACGACATCGAGATCCCTGAGCGGTACTGAATCCTCCCGCCGCGTCGCGGGACTCGTCATCAACGTAAGGAGGAACATCATGGCGTGGGATTTCGAGACGGAGCCGGAGTTCGAGGAGAAGCTCGCGTGGATGCGCGGGTTCGTCCGCGACGAGATCATGCCGCTCGAGACGCTCGCGGATCATTGGCGCGGCCCGGAGGGTCGCGCAGCGTTTGCCCAGATCACCGACCCGTTGAAGGAGGAGGTCAAGCGGCAGGGCCTGTGGGCCGCGCACCTCCCGCCCGACATGGGCGGCCTCGGCTTCGGCCAGGTCAAGTTGGGTCTGATGCACGAGGTCCTGGGGCAGACGCCCTACGGGCCGTCGATCTTCGGCAACAACGCGCCCGACAGCGGCAATGCCGAGCTGATCGCGGTCGGGGGCACCGACGCGCAGCGCGAGCAGTGGATGCAGCCCCTCCTCGACGGCAAGATGCGCAGCTGCTTCTCGATGACCGAGCCCGGCGCCGGCGCGGACCCGACCCTGCTCTCGACGACGGCGATGCGCGACGGGGACGAGTGGGTCATCAACGGCCACAAGTGGTTCTCGTCGAACGCGTCGATCGCCGACTTCCTCATCACCATGGTCAAGACCGGCGACAACGAGACGAGCCCGTACAAGAACTACTCGATGATCATCGTCCCGACGAACACGTCCGGCGTGAACATCCTGCGCGACGTCCCGACGATGGCCGAGCCGGACCACAAGGCCGGCGAGCCGCGCGGGCACGCCGAGATCCTCTACGAGAACGCGCGCGTCCCGTTCGAGAACATCGTCGGCGGCGAGGCCGGCATCGGGCAGGGCTTCGCGCTCGCGCAGAAGCGGCTCGGACCGGGTCGCATCCACCACGCGATGCGCTGGCTCGGCCAGAGCCAGCGGGCGTTCGACCTGCTGTGCGAGCGCGCGCTCACCCGCTACACGCACGGGTCGCTGCTCGCCGAGAAGCAGATGGTGCAGGACTGGATCGCGGAGAGCTACGCCGAGATGCAGGCGGCCCGTCTGCTGACGCTGCAGGCGGCATGGAAGATGGACCAGCTGCACGCCGCGGGCAAGCACTACAGCGACGCCCGGATCGAGATCGGCGTGATCAAGTTCTGGGGCGCCAGGGCGCTCTACAACGTGATCGACCGCGCGATCCAGATCCACGGATCACTCGGCTACACGACGGACCTTCCCCTCGAATCCATGTACCGCGAGGCTCGCGCGGCCCGCATCTACGACGGCCCCGACGAGATCCACAAGGTGACCGTCGCCCGCCAGGTACTCAAGCGCTACCGCGCGAGCGATCCCCCCAAGGAGCACGTGCCCACCCGACGCGCTGCCGCGCTCGAGAAGTTCGCCGACGCGCTCGACGGCCTCAGCCTGAGCCACCACTGAACCGACTGCGATGCAGCGAACGATCTTCGACGTCGAGCACGAGATGTTCCGCGAGGCCGTCGCGCAGTTCGTCGAGCGCCAGATCGTGCCGAACATCGAGCGTTGGGAGCGCGCCGGCATCGTCGACCGCGAGCTGTTCCGACGCGCCGGCGAGAGCGGCTTCCTCGCGACCGGCGTCCCTGGGGAGTACGGGGGCGGTGGTGTCACCGACTTCCGCTACAACCAGATCTTCTCCGAGGAGATGCAGCGCGTCGGTGCGGGTGGCATCGCCGTCGGATTGACGCTGCAGAGCGATGTCTGCCTCCCCTACTTCACATGCTTCGGCACCGTCGAGCAACGGCAACAGTGGGTTCCCGGGCTTGCGTCCGGCGAACTGATCTGTGCCGTCGCCATGACGGAGCCGTCGAACGGCAGCGACCTGGCCGGGATCGCGACGACCGCGATCCGTCGCGGCGATCACTACGTCGTCAACGGCTCGAAGACCTTCATCTCCAACGGCATCAACGCCGATCTCGTCATCGTCGCGGCCAAGACAGACCCGTCGCTGCGGCACGGCGGGCTGTCACTGCTGTTGGTCGAACGCGGGATGAGCGGATTCGAACGCGGACGAAACCTCGACAAGCTCGGGCTCCACAGCCAAGACACCGCTGAACTGTTCTTCTCCGATGTCGAGGTGCCGGCGGAGAACCTGCTCGGAGCGGCGGAAGGCGCTGGATTCCAGCAGATGGTCGCGAACCTTCCTCAAGAGCGCCTGTCGATCGCGGTGATGGCGCTCGGGGCCGCGAGAGCCGCTCTGTCGTGGACGACCTCGTACTGCCGAGATCGACGCGCGTTCGGGGCCGCGATCGGATCGTTCCAGGCCGTGCGCTTCTCGTTGGCGGAGATGCACGCCGACGTGGAGATCGCGACGCACTTCGTCGACCAGTGCGTCGTGGCGCACAATCAGGGGAACCTCTCGGCTGAGGATGCGGCGATCGCGAAGTGGCGTTCGTCAGAGGTGCAGCAACGCACGGTGGACGCGGGCCTGCAGCTCCACGGAGGCAACGGGTTCATGATGGAGTACCCGATCGCTCGGGCGTACGCCGACGCCAGGGTCAGCCGCATCTTCGGCGGCACGACCGAGATCATGAAGGAGATCGTGGGCCGGCAGGTGCTCGGCAAGATCACCTGACGCAGCAAACACAGGGAGGACCAGATGAAGACCGCCAAGCAACTGCAGGAGGAAGTGAGCGATGCATTCGCCGCGGGCGACATGTCGCGGATGCTCGAATGCTTCTCGCCCGACTGTGTCGTCCGTGAGGCGCCCGGCCTGCCGTTCGGCGGAGACTGGGTGGGACACGACGGGATGCAGGCGCTCTTCGCTGCGATGGCGGAGAACTTCCAGATGGAAGCGACGTTGCTGGACGTCTACGAGATCGACGACTCGACGGTGATCCTGCACACGATGATGCGCATGACGACGACCGACGGTCGGGCAGTCGACATGCCCATTCTCGAGATCTTCCGGAGTCGAGACGGATTGATCGTCGAGGCGGTGCCGTTCTACTGGGACGGCGCGCAGATCGCACGCATGGCGTCCGCGCGCTAGTTGCGGGCGGTCGTCTCGGAATCGGACAACAGTCTCACGTCGCCCAGCCGACTCCACCGGCTCCGCTCGAGGGTGACGAGGCAGCGCTGACACTTCACGACCAGCCACCAGCCTCCCTCTGACAGCACGGGGTACCGGGCGATGTCATCGCTGTCGCAGACGTCGCAACGGCTCTCCACCGCCTCGCGATGAAGGATCCGAGGGGGGGCGAAGGTGCTGTTCACCTCTGCAACAGCGGCCGTTCGGGGCGGCGACGGCGCCGTGTTGCGTCCATTCCGGCGCTCGGCCCGTAGCTCGGTCGTTGCCGCCTCGTCGACAGCAATCCCCTCCGGATCGGTGTCGGGATCCCCTGTCACGACCACGCCGTAGTCGGACTGCGCCCCTGCGACGGAGACGTAGCCGTCGCGAACGTCGCGCAGCACTGCAGCCGGATCCCGCTGGAGAGGATCACCCCAGCCTCCACCGCCCTGCACCAGGTAACGCCAGATCGCTCCTGGAGCCGTCTGCCACACCTTCTCGCGGCCGAAGTAGAAGTAGGTGCCCTCCGCGTCAGGTGTCAGGCTGTCGGGGTCGAGGGTTCCTGCCACCGGTGTGCTGGTCCGGCATTCGTCGTCGCCGAGCGGCAACAAGAACGGATGCGCGCCGAGGTCAGGTTTCCGCCAGAGCCACACACCCCCTGGGTTGCCGTCGCTGCCACCGAACGCACCGTGCCCGGCCCGCGACTTCTCGTGGATCGAGAATGCAGCGGCCGATGCATCGGTCAGCCAGAGCGAGTCCTTGGCACTCGCCACACCACCGCGGTGCTCGCCGCATCCGCCGGTGTCCGGCACGTACTCGTGACGAAGCAGGAGGAGCGGGCTGTTCGATTCGACCGACTCCACCGGATGTCGCGTGTAGTTCGAGAAGTAGTTCGGCTGAGTGTTCTCCCCGTCGCCGGCGTCAGTGGCACCCCAGGGTCCCGTGGATCCGCCGCACGATGCCGCCTCCATCCACGGCGAACCGTCATCACGCACACCGAAGGCGAAATGGGCGGGAGTGTTCGAATCGCCGGCGATGCCGCGAGCGCCGAGTGCCGCGCCGAGCGCCTTGAACAGCGTCCGTCCGACCGCGAAGTTCGCCTCCCAGTAGATCATGATCGGTGCCGGCGGAATCGCGTTGATGATCGTTCCGCCCGGCGCCAAGATGTCGACATGGCGAAGGATCCCTGACGTGAACCTGTCGTGCGGCGTCAGGAGATACATGAGTCCGAACGCGACGCACGACTTCAGGTCTGGCCACGCGGCGTTGAGGGAGGTGCGTGCTTCCTCGGAGGTCCCACTGAAATCGATCTCGGCACGTCCACCGACTTTGCGGACGGTGGTGACGATCCGATACGAGACGGAGTCGTCCTGCCCGTCACAGTCGAGCACGTCCTCAGCGACGTACTCGCCATCGGGATATGCCTCGAGGGCACACCTGACTGCTTCCGCAGACGCATCGCAGACATAGCGGGCGGCGCCGAGAAGCGCCGCGGGCCCGTACCTCTCGGCGGTCTCGCGCAGCAGTTGATCGCCGACGACGAGCGCGCTGTGGATGGTGTGCAGATCCGGGAGCAGAGCGTCCCCCATCCGAACGTTGTCGAGGAACAGGCTGAGGGTGGAACGCACGGGCACGTCATCGCGGAAGAGCAGCATCGGCGGCACGGTGAGCCCGATCTCGTATTTGTTCGGCAGTGACGGAGAGAACCCTCCCCGCACGGTGCCCCCGAGATCCGAGATGTGCGCACGGATCGTGACGACGTTTGATGATGCGACCGTCGTAGAACACGGGTCGGATGAAGCACACGTCGTTCACGTGGGTACCAGCCCGGTAGGGGTCGTTGCACACGAGCACGTCCCCTGGCTGCAACCGCTCGACACCGAACTCCTGCAGAGAGGTGCGGACGGCGTGCTCGAGCGAGCCGAAGAACGTCGGCAACGACTTCGCGACAGCCAATGTCGCGAAGTCGAGAGACGGTGGAGCGCTGATCGCCCCCGAGAAGTCGTAGAACTCACGAATGACCGCGGAGAACGCCCCCCGGAGCACGAGTCCGGAGAGGTGCTCCATGATGAACTCGAAGCGCGACGACAGGATCGAGATGGTGAATCGGTCAGCGTCGTACCGATCCTCGAACTCCGCCGGGTTCAGGTTGCGCAGACGGGTCTCCGCTCCTGGCGGCACGGTCGCGAGCGTCGCCGAACCACTACGCATCATGGGTTCCGTTGACACGGGTTCTCCTTCAGGTGCCTCGCGGTCGGTTGCGGGCATCGACGTCACTTGATCTCCAACTCCCCGAGTGCGCCGACCGTCATCGCACGTCCGGCGGGAACGAACGTCGTCGAAGTGGCTTCTCTGATGATCGCCGGACCAGCGATCTCATCGGCACACAACAAATCGGCACGGTGATACTCGTGTACCGGCACTCCGTCGAGACCGATGTGCTTCAGCCGGGTCGTCCGAAACGGACTCGGTCCGCCTCGCGCTCGCCGCGCGACCGCCGGGTACTCCACCTTGGACGACGGGACCGTGACGGACACCCGTAGCGTGACGAGCTCGACCATCATCTGGGTGAACCGGTTCCCGTTGCGCTGCTCGTACTCGTCGTGAAGGACTCGATCATCGTCGGGATCGTTTCAGGCGTGATCGGTCCAGCCGGCAGTGTGACCAGCGGCGTCGTCCAGCTCTGACCCACCAGTCGACCGTCGAACCGCCGCTCGACGACCATCTGCTCGGCACCGACACGCTGTCGCAACGTCGCCTCCATCTCTGTCAGCAACGTGTCGATCTCGTGCGCAGCCTCGGGGCGCAGCACGATGTAGCGCGAGCGGCTCGCCGAGTACCCCTGGTCCGTGCTGAGAAGCCCCAGCGCGCTGAACAGACCTGGGTACGGCGGCACGATCACGCTCGGGACGTGCGCGACGTCGAGCAGCAACGGCAGCAGCATCGGCCCCGCTGCACCGAATGCGCAGAGGCTGAAGTCGCGAGGGTCCACGCCTCGACGGAGCATGAGGTTGAACACCCCCTCCGCGATGTTGTGCAGACCGACGTACCACGCAGCCCGCACCCGGTCACCGAGCGGCAGTGGCGTGTCGAGCTGCTCGAAGGCTCGTGCCGCGAGCTGCGCGTCCAACGTGAGTTGCCCGCCGGCGAGCGCATCTGCATCCAGGATCCCGATCAGCAGCCCTGCGTCGGTGATGGTCGGGAGCGTGCCTCCGCGCCCGTAGCACGCGGGCCCGGGCGACCCGCGGCGCTCGCGGGGCCGACCGTCAACTCACCGAAGGAGTTGATGGCGACAATGCTGCCGCCCCCGGCGCCCAACGAGGTGATCTCCGTCGACGGCGAGTTCAGCTCCATGTCCCACTCGATCTCGAGCGTGCTCATGCGGTGAGGCGAACCGTTGGTCACGAGGCTCCGGTCGGACGAGGTGCCGCCGACGTCGACGCAGACGAGGTTCGGCCGATCGATGAACGCTCCGAGGCGGGCGCTCGCGGCCGTGCCGGCCGCGGGTCCGGCCACGACGAGGCGATGTGGCTCCGTCATCGCATGCTGTGCAGCGACGAGATCGGATGATGAGTCGGCGAAGTTGAGACTTCCCTCGAACTGCAGATCGCTGAGACCACGCTGCAGCTTGCGGGTGTACTCGCCATAGACGAGCTTCATGATGACGTCGATCACCGTCGTCGTGGCGCGCGGATATTCCTTGATGATGGGGGACACCTCGCTCGAGATCGAGCAGGGGACGTCGCCGAGCTCCTCGCCGTCCAGTGCGCGCAACGCCTGCTCGTGGACCCCGTTCGCGTGCGCGTTGATGAGGCAGATCGCCACCCCCTCGACGTTGCACCGGCGCAGGAGCGCCAGCTGCTCCCGCGCCTGACCCACATCCAGCGGACTGAACACTGTGCCGTCCGCCTGCACTCGCTCGGTGACCCCGCGACGGAGGTAACGAGGCACGAGAGGCGCCGAGGCGTCGGAGAAGCTGCGCCTCCAGCGCGCGTCCATCAGCGCCCGCATCGGGCGCATCGCGGTACCCATCTCGAGCATGTCGCGGTGCCCCTCGGTCGTGAGGAACGCGACTTTGGGCAGCCGACGCGTGAGCAGTGCGTTCAACCCGTGAGTGCTCGCGTGGTTGAACAGCGCCGCGGCCGCCACGTTCAACTGTTCGGCACCTTCGAGGACGCCGTTCTCGGTGTCGGTGGGAACGGTCGGGACTTTGGCGATCTCGATCTGCCCGTCCTCGACGGCAACGACATCGGTGAACGTGCCTCCGACGTCCACCGCGAGAAGTCGGTTCTTGTCCCGAGCCGCTACGTCGCCGTTCGAGGTCCCCGCGCCGCTCACCTCGCAGCACCCCGCACGCACCTCGGTCCGACCGCCATCCCCAGCCTTCGGAACACTCGACTCCCCCTCCGACAAACCGCATCTACGTCTTCGCACCTGAGTGCACCCAGAGTGTACTTCGTTCCCAGCGACGGGGCTCTTGCCAAATCGGGAACGAGCTGCGAGAGTGTACGGAACATCCGCTAGTGGGAGCTGCGACGCAGATTGACAGGCGACGGACCGATGAATCACGACCGAGACGACGATCATCGTGCGATCGAACGCATCATGCTGGAGTATTGCCGCGCAGTGGACGCCAACGAACCGGACGACGTCGTCGCTCTGTTCACACATGATTGCATCACCAACTACGGGCCGGGTGACGAGCGCGTGGCGCACCCGACGCTCGGGTTCCAGGGGGAGATGCGCGGTCGCGCCGAGTTCCGCGAGTTCCTCGACGGTCTGGCTGGTCTCGCCGGCACGAGTCACCATGTGTCGAACATCCAGATCACGTTCACGAGTCCGGACGCCGCAGACGCCTTCAGCTACCTCATCGCCTGGCATCTCCTACCCGACCGTGCCGAGTTCACGGTGTATGGCCGTTACGTGGACGCTCTGGTCCGAACCGACGCAGGTTGGCAGTTCCGATCGCGTCGGATGCTCGTTGCCGGCGCGTCCGGCTCCGCCGCCGGCCCCTGGCAGATGCTCGACCGTCGAACATGACGTGGATGCCGCGCGCGACCGCCGGGACAAGACGGTGAAGATCGGAGCTCTCAGCACTCGTTGCCACATCGAACCGCAACTCTTCGTCGACCTGGTGGTTCGACTCGAGGAGGTGGGATTCGACTCGTTCTGGCTGACGGATCACATCGCCGGTCCGGTGGACATCGCCAGCAAGTACCCGTACGGCACCACGACGCACGGCCCGGATGCGGAGCACCTCGATGCCTTGATCGGATGCGCGTTCGTCGCAGCAGTGACCTCGCGGATGAAGGTCGGAACGTGCGTCGTCCCTCTGTTCAATCGTGATCCGATCTCGCTCGCCAAGCAGGCGTCGATCGTGGATGTCCTCTCCGGCGGTCGGCTGCAGCTCGGACTCGGTGCCGGATGGTGCGCCGAGGAGGCTGCGATCCTCGGGAATCCGTCGGATCACAAGTGGGGTCGCCTCAGCGAGGCGATCGAGATCATGCGACTCGCCTGGTCCGAGCCGATCTTCGAGTACCACGGGCGTTACTACGATCTGCCGAAGATGGGCATGCGGCCCTTCCCGGTGCAAACGGACTTGCCGATCTGGATCGGTGGAGACGGCCCACTGGGAGTCAAGACGACCATCGCTCGGGCGCAAGGCAACATCCTCGGGGGGGATCCCGATCCGACCCCGGATCAGGTGCGAGCGCTGCGCGACCGACTCCCGCCGCACATCCAGCTCGCAGTCGCTGCCAAGATGAGAACGCGGCCCGACAAGATCGAGTACGCGCACGCTGTCTGCGACGCAGGGGCTGACCTGCTGCTCTTCATGATCAACAACGACCTGCGCGTCGCGAGGGATCAGGTCGACTGGGCGGCCGAGAACATCCTTCCTGCGTTCGCTGCAGCATGAACACCTCTCGACCGGCGGTCGCGACGCATGAAAGGAACGGACGACGATGACACAACTGGGGAGGGTCGGGATCTTCAGCGCTGCGCTGCGGTTCGGCGATCGCGGCAGGGCAGCGACCGCTGCGGCAGAGGCCGAACAGCTCGGGTACACCGCGCTTTGGTTCCCCGACGACGGGAATGACGACATCTTCGATGCCGTCGAGAACCTGCTGGGGGCTACGACGAACGCGGTCGTCTGCACGGGCATCTTGAACCTGTGGAGGCACTCTGCAGTCGACACTGCGGAGGCCTTCGCGCGATTCGCGGACACCTACGGGCCGCATCGCTCTCTTGCGGGGATCGGCAACAGTCACGGCGTCGCGGTCGAGGCGTCAGGGCAACGGTACGAGCGACCCGTCGCCCGAACCCGGCAGTACCTCGACGCTCTGGACAGCGCGCCGATCCCGCTCCCGGCAGAGCGGAGGGCGCTGGCCGCACTCGGTCCGAAGATGCTCGAGTTGGCGAGGGATCGCACTGCAGGTGCGCACCCGTACCTCGTGCCGCCGGAGCACACCGCCTTCGCACGAGACATCCTGGGACCGGACAAGCTGCTGCTCACCGAACAAGCCGTGTTGCTCGAGACCGACCCCGGTGCGGCGAGAGCGGCAGGTCGTTCGCACCTCGCGCTCTATCTGACGCTGCCGAACTACCTCAACAACTGGAGGCGGCTCGGCTTCGACGACGACGACTTCGCCGGTGGCGGCAGCGACCGGCTCGTCGATGCCCTGGTGGCCTGGGGTGACGAGGACGCAGTCGCCGCGCGCGTCCGAGCGCATTTCGATGCTGGTGCAGACCACGTGTGCGTCCAGGCTCTCGAAGACGGATTCGACGTCCTCGCACTCGATCAATGGCGTCGCCTCGCGCCCGCGTTGGTCCACACCCACCGATGAACGCTCTATGAGCGTCGAAGACCGGCTGGCATTGCTCGACCTCATCGCCGAATACGCCTTCACGTGGGATGACAGGGACGCCGATGGCTGGAGCAACCTGTTCATCGAGAACGCTGTCTGGGAGATGCACGACTTCGGGAGCGCTTGCAGCGAGGTGATCCTGCAGACCCGATCGGAGTTGCGAGCTGCGGCCGATCGGGTCGCGGAGCGCTCCGCCACGCAGGCACGCCATCATCAAGGCAGCACGCTGTTCACCGACCTCGGGCAGGATTCGGCGCACGCTCGAACGCTGTTCTTCGTGACACACCAGCGATCCGACGAGGCGACGCCGCGGATGACCGTGAGTGGGGTGTACGAGGACGACTTCGTCAGGACCGACGCCGGTTGGCGCTTCGCGAGGCGTGTCGCGCACGCGGGCGGACCGGGCCCTAACTGACGAAATCCGGCGGTCGTTCCGTTCCGGGAGGGCTGAGCGTCGGAGACGTGTCCGCCGAGTCGAGGAGCCTGCTGCTGCGAGGACGGTGGTGAGGCGCGGGCGGCGCTCACTTCACCAATGCGCCCGCGTCGACCGGCAACGCGACGCCGGTCAACCACCTCGCTTCGTCGGACGCAAGCCACAGAACCGCGTTGCTGATGTCGCCGACTTCGAGGCACGGAATCGGCAACACGTTGAGCCCCTGGAACGCCTCGAACGTGTCCTCGAACCGAGGGCTGTCCAGATCCGGACGCATCACCGCGAGGCATGACTCGTGGCGGATCATCGTCGTGTCCACCGACGTGGGGAGGACAGCGTTGACGCGGATGAACTCCGGGCCGTACTCCAGGGCCATCGTTCGCATCAAGCCGAGCAGCCCGTGCTTCGAAGTGTTGTAGGCGACGATGTGCGGCACAGCCTTGACGCTGCACGCGGACCCGGTGAAGGTGATCGAACCACCACCACGAGCTCTCAGGTGCGGGATCGCGGCGCGGGCGGTGTAGAACGCGCCGGTCAAGTTCACGCCGATCACTGCTTCCCAGCCCTCGTCAGGCGTGGACTCGGTCTTCTCGAAGCTCGACTGGATCCCTGCGTTGACCGAGACGGTGTCGAGCCCTCCCAGTTGTTCGACCCCTGCAGCGATCGCTGCCGTGAGCACCGCCGAGTCGCGCACATCCGCAACGAGCGGGATCGCTCGCACGCCCTCACGCTCCGCGAGTGCCACGGTTTCGTCGAGCTCAGCGCGGCTCGACAGCGGATACGGCACCGCGGGATCGTCGGCGCAGATGTCCAGCGCGAGGACATCGGCGCCCTCCGCAGCGACGCGTTGGACGTGGCTTCGTCCTTGGCCCCGACCTGCGCCCGTGACGAGCGCCACCTTGCCCTCGAACCGTCGTGTTGCGGACACTTTTCACCCTCCCAATACCCCTGCACTAGTTCGGCGCAATCTCCACGTCTCGGTCCGTTGTCGCCGAGGATACCGAAGCAACCTATGCCGACCGGTGCGCAGACTTCAAGAGGATCTTGTGACGAGCCAGGAAGTACGAGACGGCGACGCGCGTGCGGGAGCTCATCCGCCACGGCGGTGGCTCCTCATGCCTGCTCATTGATGAGTTGGGTGTCCCAGTAGAACGGCGTCTGTTCGACGATCCGGCCGTCTCGGCTCCGCGTGATCGAGAACCTCCACCGAAAGGCTGTGACCCGTTCGCTTCGATCGAAGATCCATCGCGATCAGCGCAACGGCCGTGGTCGGGCTGCTCTCGAAGATCTCGACCACGCGCGCCGTCAGATCGAAACGCGCCACCAGCTTGCCGAGCAACTCCCGAAGCCCGTCCTTGCCCACGAACTCCCCGCCCCACGGCAACGTCGGTGCCTCGTGGCCCACACACGAGTCATCGAACAAGGTGAACAAGCCATCCATGTCGCCTCTCGCAGATGACGCGAACACCTCCTGTACGAGTTCGGCTGCACTCATCGGCGGATGCAGCCCCCGTGCCGCCGCAGGATCAACTGGCGGCAGCGACGTCACCGGAACTGCTCCATGATCTCCGACCTGAACTCGTGGAGCGCTCGACGCGTCCTGTCGAACCAATCCGGCGCGACCGGCTCGACCGGGTAGTTGCCTGCGTGCGGCACCATGATGAGGAGCTCGGAGACGCCGGCGGCCTCGTACTCCTTGCACACCTCGACGGTCAGAGGCGAGTCGTACGGCGCCGCGAGCACCGTCTCGATCTCGTCGGGGTTGCGTCCGACGTCGGCAGCCCCCCGTTCGATCTCGCGGCGCATCTCGCGGACCCGCTCAACGCTGGCGAAGCCTGGGTAGTGGCCATTCGCGATGCGCCCCGCTCGTCGGGCCACAGTGTTGGTGTACCCGCCGAGAAAGATCGGAATGCCTCCCGGCTGCACAGGACGAGGGCTGCACGTCAGCGCGTCGAGTGAGAAGTGCGTGCCCGAGTACGACGCGCCGGGCCCGGCCCAGAGTCTCCGCATCACCTCGATGCCCTCGAGTGTCCGTGCCAGCCGGTCGTCGAACGACACCCCGAGCGCCTCGAACTCCTCACGAAGCCAACCGGTGCCGATCCCGAGCGTGACTCGGCCACCAGACAGCGAATCGACCGTGGCGAACGCCTTCGCGACCTCCAACGGGTTGTGCTGAGCGAGCACCAGGACGCCCGTCGCAAGACGAACCGTGCTGGTGATGCCCGCGAGGAAGCTCAGGTACGAGGCCGCATCACCGAAGGCCGTGTCGTGATCGAACGGCACCTCGTCGGCCGCCTGCTCCGGATATCGCGAGGTGTATGAAACCGGGATGACGACGTGGTCACCGACCCACATCGAAGCGAACTGGAGCTCGTCTGCGAGCTCCGCCAGTTGGATGGCCGGTTCGCGCTCGCAGAGCGAACCTCCGTTGACGAAGTTCAGACCGAACCGCATGAATGTCCCTCCTCTCGTTCAGTCGGATGGACCCGACCGGCGCGCCCATGACATCACTCGGTCGCGGTGGTACCCAACTCCGCTCACGAAGCCCCCGTCCGTCATGCTGCTGATCGCGACCACGAACTGTTGCAGGGCCGCACTCTGAGATCCCGACGCAAATCTAGGCCAAACTTGCGCATAAGTGCAATGACGCTCGTCAGAAGCCAGGAAGTAAGGATCAACGCACCCTTGGTGTCGCGCCGATGATGTTCCGACGCGTGATCGCTCTCGATGAGCAGCAAACTCCAAAAATCCGAGGACATTCCCTTGCAGATGGGCGCAAGCTCGGTTACGGTGCGAGTCAGAGCCCGAACGCTGGGTCGTGCCGATGCCGCAGGCAGGACCTCGTTTGAACGGACTTCGGAACGTCGTTGGGGGGAACAGTGACGGATACAACGAAAAGCACCTACGACATTCGCGATGTGTTCGCGCTCGAGAGCGATGCGCTCCAGTGCCCCTATCCGTACTTCGATCAAGTACGCGACGCCGGCGGAATCGTCTTTTTGCCCGAGATCGAGAGCTGGCTGATCACCCGCTACGACGACATCGTCTCTGTGTCCCGGAATCCTGAGCTCTTCTCCTCGGCGAACATCGGCGGACCGGTCTCCGCTCGTCGCGTCATGGAATCTGTTCAGGGCCTCATGGCAGCAGGCGAACTCGGCGTGGACCCCACGGCGTTACCGGAACGGGAAAGGGCGCTCGTCATGGCCGATCCTCCTGATCATGGTCGTCAACGAAGCCTCGTGAACAGGGTCTTCACGCCGAAGAGGGTGCGATCACTCGAGCCGTACATGCACGACCTGTGTCACCGCTTCATCGACGAGTTCCCCGGAGACGAGGCCGACCTCGTTCGCGACTACGCCGTGAGGCTGCCCCTCACCATCATCGCCGACTTCCTTGGTGTACCAGATGCTGATCTGGGTCAGTTGAAGCGGTGGTCAGACGGATTCTGTGCTGCCATGGGCAACGATTCCTTGTCACCGGAACAGGTCAAAACTCTGGTCGCGAGGCAGATCGAGTTCTACCAATACTTCGCGGCAAAGGTTGCCGAACGCCGCGCCACCCCAAGAGGGGACTTCCTCTCCGATCTCCTCGCAGCGAAGATCGGCGACGTACCGCTGTCCGAGGGCGAGATCCTGGATTTGTGCATCCAGTTCCTCACAGCCGGCAACGAGACCACCACGAAGTTGATCGCATCATCGATCCGCTTTCTGCTGCAGGACGCTCTTCTCATGGAGCGCGTCCGCAGTGACGTGTCACTCATTCCGGGCCTCCTGGAGGAATCACTGCGCCTCGAGCCACCGCTGTTGTGCGTCTACCGTCAAGCGACGGCAGACGCGGTCGTGGGTGAGCAGGTGATCAAGGCAGGTGACTCGCTGCTTCTGGTGTACGCGGCAGGAAATCGGGACGCCTGCAAGTTCGTGGAAGCAAGTGAGTTGGACCTTGATCGTGCAAACGCCTCCTCGCACCTCGCATTCGGACATGGGGCGCACTTCTGCCTGGGTGCTCCGCTGGCCCGCGCCGAGGCGCGGATCGCGCTGGAGGTGCTGTTCGAGCGCCTCAGCGACATCGCACCGGCCGTTGACGTGGACCTTTCGCGGCTGGGGTACGAGCCGAGCTACATACTGCATGGGCTGGAGCGGCTTCCGGTCACGTTCACCAGGAACCCCGTGAAGGCGTAAGAGCATCCGCCAATTGGCGAGCCAAACCATGCTCTCGACGTGGTGGCGGCTCGGGCTGCGCGAATCGTTGCGCTGTCAGGAACGTGCTACCGAACGGGCAACGTTTCCTGACTGCGCCGGCCGTTCGGCGGCGCGTTCAGTATCCGATGGCCCGCCCGCCGTCGACCAAGTACTGCTGTCCGGCGATCCATGCGCCCTCGTCGGAGCAGAGGAAGACCACGAGCGCGGCGACGTCGCGTGGGCTGCCGGCTCGTCGGAGGGGGATGTTCTTCTCGATGTACTCGTTCCACCTGTCGTCGCGGCCGAGTGCGTCCATCCGCGACGTGTCGATGAGCCCAGGGAGCACCGCGTTCACACGCACACCGCTCGACGCCACCTCCTGCGCCATCGAACCCGTCAGCGCCTGCAGCGCAGCCTTCGAGGCCCCGTACGCGGCGACGTTCGGCGCGAGAAGCTTGCCTGCTGTCGAGGAGATGTTGACGATCGAGCCGCCGCGCCCCTGCTCGACGAGCCGCGCGCCGAAGTGCTTCGACATCAAGAAGCTGCCGGTGAGGTTGACGTCCATCAGGCGTTGCCACACCGCAGGATCGAGGTCGATCACCGGCACGCGGTCCTTGCCGAGCGCGACGCTGGCGTTGTTGACGACGATGTCGAGCCGACCGAGCTCCGCCACGACGGCGTCCCGCAGGCGGATCACGTTCTGCTCGTTCGAGATGTCACCATGCAGTGCGAGCGCACGTCGGCCGAGCGAACGGACCTCATCGGCGACGCTGTCGACATCTCGCCACCCGGCCGCCTTCTCCTCATCGGGGAACGAGCTCGGGTCACGACCAGTCCCGACTGCGACCACGTCGCAACCCGCTCTCGCGAGCTCGACGCAGATCGAGTGACCGATGGAGCGCATCCGACCCGCACCGGTCACGACAGCGACCTTGCCGTCGAATCCAGTCAGCGCATATCCCACCTGGACCGTCTCTACTCTGCCGCGGCGGTGCGTGACGCCGTGCTCTGCGCGAGGAGATCTTTTGCAGCTGAGTAGTTCGGCTTGCCGTTGTCGAAACGTGGGACGGAGTCCACGACCAGGATCGTCCGCGGCACCTTGTACCCGGAGATCCGTGCCTTCGTCGCTTCGATGACGGCGTCAGGTGACAGCCCGGAGCCGGCGACCACCGCGGCGACACGCTGCCCGAACCGCTCGTCGGGCAGACCGACCACGAGGCAGTCCTCGACCCCAGGCACCCGCTTCACCGCTTCCTCGACCTCTTCCGGGAACACCTTCTCGCCACCGGTGTTGATGCACTGATTGCCGCGACCGAGTACCACGAGCGTCCCATCGGCGTCGATTCGGCCCCAGTCGCCCGGGAACGAGTACCTCACACCGCCGATCTCGCGGAAGGTGCGCGCGGTCTTCTCCGGATCCTTGTAGTAGCCGAGCGGCACGGTTGGACTGCCCGACGCGATCATCCCGACCTCGCCTGAGCCGGGCTGGATCTCGCGCCCGTCCTCAGCGAACACCTTCGTCGTCTCGGCGGCGAGGAACTGCCCGGTCGTCACCGTCTCGCCGCGGCGGGTGATCTTCACTCCCATCCCGCCCTCGGTCGACCCCATCCCATCGAACAGAGTCGCCTGCGGGATGAACTCGAGCAGCTCTGCTTTCACCTCGGACGTCCACATGACTCCCGACGAGTAGATCGTGTCGATCGAGGACGCGTCGTACGGCCGACCCTCTGCGGCCGCCCTGCGGAACGCGCCGAGCAGAGGCCGGGACATCGCGTCGCCGACGAGCACGAGGAACGTCACCCGCTCGGTCTCGATCAGCCGCAGCACCTCGTCGGGATCGAGCGAGCGGCTCGACGTGAGCACCACCTGTCCGGCGGCGCACATCACCATCATCGATCCGATCCACAGACCTGTGCCGTGCATCAGCGGCGGGAGCGCGAGGCTCACCGGGCGGCGTCCCTCGCTCACGACCTGTTGCATCAGCGCGGCGTACCCCTCGACGTCCGGCGGGACCTCGAGGTCGAAGCGCGCGCAGGCTCGTTCGACGAACATCCGCGCGAACGGTCCCATCTCCTGGATCACGCCCTTGGGGTAGCCCGTCGTGCCGCCCGTGTAGAGCATGTAGTGGTCGTCCTCGCTGCGCTCGATCCTCGCGGCGGGCTCGTAGGCGCTCAGCAACTCGGGGTACGACCTCGCGCCTGCGACAGACGGCGCGGGTCCGTCGTCGACGGAGACGAGGAGCTTCAACTTCGGGAGCTGCGCTCGGACGCGCTCGACCCGATCGGCGAGCGACGTGTGGAAGAAGAGCGCCTCCGCGTCACAGTTGTCGAGGATGTACTCGAGCTCGTCGTCGAGGTAGCGGTAGTTCACGTTGACCGGCAGCATCCGCTGCTTCAGCGCAGCGAAGTTCGCCTCGAGGAACTCCGGTGAGTTGTAGAGGTACAGCGCGACCTTGGAGTCGGGACGCAGACCCGCGTCGGTGAGCGCTGCGGCGAGGCGCGCTGCACGATCGTCGAAGTCGCGATAGCTCCGTCGCGTGTGACCTTGGACGATCGCGACCTCGTCGCCGGCGGCGTCTGCGGCGAGCTCCCAGAGCGTCGCGAACTGCCACTCCCTCACGGCCAGCCGGCGCCGGGCACGTCCACCTGGACGACCTCGACGAAGCCGTCCGCCTTCCCCTGCGCGAGGAGCTCCTTGGTGGTGTCGGCCGTGAGCAGGTACAGGGTCTTGCGGTCCGGTCCGCCGAGCGCGGGCGCGACGGCGAACCCATCCACCTCGATCTGATCGAGCACCTTGCCACCCTCGGCGACTCGGTAGAACACGCCGGTGTAGACGGATCCGAACCAGACGGCCCCTTCCGCGTCGAGACAAATGCCATCCGGGGTCGAGCCGGGAACTCGAGCGAAGACGCGGCGGTTCTGCAACGTCCCGTCCTCCGCAACGTCGAAGGCCGAAAGATGGTCGGAGCCGAGCTCGGCGATGATCAACGTCTTGCCGTCCGGAGTCACGACCATTCCGTTCGCGCTTGCGATCTCACCCGCGACGAGCTCAGTGGATCCGTCCATGCGGCGGAGGACGATGCCCGACTCGTCGTGGTCGGCGCCGGTGCCGTAGACGCCGACGTAGGCGTTGCCCCTGCCATCGACCACCATGTCGTTGATCACGCATCCCCAGAACTTCGTGCCGTCGCCGTACTCGGAGAGGTCGGCGACGGTGCTCGTCTCACCCTTGTCCCAGCGCACGAGGCGCGCGTCCTGCATCGTGGTGAGCAGGAGCGATCCGTCGGGCAGAAACCCGAGGCCGGATGGCCAGACGTCGCCCGTGTCGAGGACGGTCTCGACAACGCCCTCAGGGGTGCACGTGACCACTCTGCTGGCGAACATGTCGGACAGCCAGAGCCGTCCGTCGTGCCACCGTGGCCCTTCGGGGAACACGAGCCCACTAACGAGGCGCCGTGGTGATGCGGTCATGTGCAGTCCCTCCACTCTGTCATGCGTCTTCGGGAGCGTACTCGGTGCGGTGCGTGACGGTCAACGTGACTATTCCCGAAGAGATGACGCTGTTCGGTGTGAAGCGCGGGAAGATACCGGGAATACGCACGGTCTACCAGCGCGCCCATCGGCCGACGTGCTTGCGGACGGCTGTCATCTCCCAGGTCTCGACCGCGCCGACGCCGTCGACCGCTCGAATCTCGCTGACGACGTGCTCGACCAGCTCCGCCCGGGTCCGCGCCACCACGTAGCAGAACAGGTCGAAGCGGCCCGTGGTCACGGTGACAGTGAGCACCGGCCCCATCGGCGCGAGCTTCGTCGCGACCGCGGCGCGGTCCGATCCGCGGACGGTGATGCCCACGAACGCCTGCGCACCGATCATCCCGCTGTTCGTCGGGTCGACCTGAGCGGCGACCCGAACAAGCCCGGCGGACACGAGTCGCCGGAGCCGGGCACGGACAGTCCCGTCCGAGACGCCCAGTCCGCGGGCGATCTCGCGGTGGGGGGCACGGCCGTTGCGCATCAGCGACGCGATGATCCCGTGATCGACGGGTGTCAACTCGATGATCGGATCCGGGAGCTCCGGCGGTGGCGTGGTGACAGGCACCCGCGCGAACTCGTGGAAGTACTTCACCGTGTCCAGCGAGAGCATCACGTCCACGTCACCCACACCGTCGAATCGCCGAACCGTCGTCGACACGAACTCGAGCATGTCCTCTCGATCGTGGCACAGCACGTGGGCGACGATGTCGACGGGGCCGAAGACCTCGTAGATGGACACGACCTGGTCCTGAGCCGCCAGCTCGTCGACGACGCTGCGCGCGGCGACGGAGCCGACGTTGACGAACAGGAAGAGGTCCCAGGAATAGCCGGCGGCCCTCCAGTCGACGATCGCGCTGATCCCGATGATCCTGCGGTCGAGCAGCGCGCGCATCCGGTCGGCAACGGTTTCCTCGGAGAGACCGGTGCTCGCGGTCATCGACCGCGCGTTCGCCCTCCCGTTCGCGATCAGCGAGTCGATGATGCGCAGATCGGCAGCGTCGAGCGACGAGGCCTTGCTCGTCCGGCGCGCTGCGTCGTCGGCGAAGGCGCGTGGTGTCGCGGCGTAACGGGCCGGACCATGAGGTGTCACTCGTCGATCGCGACGGTGCCGAGGTAGCTCGACTCGACGACGTCCCGCCGGTGGATGAGCTCGGCGGCCGAACCCTCGAGCACCAACTCGCCGTGAGACAGCACGTAACCCCGATCGGCGACCGCGAGGACTGCATGGATGTGCTGTTCGACGATCAGCACGGCCATCTCGAGATCCTTCGCCAGCTGTCGCACGACGGGCAGGAGTCGTTCGACGATGATCGGTGCGAGCCCGAGCGACATCTCGTCGATCATGAGCGCGCGCGGGTTTGCGGCGAGGGCACATCCGAGCGCGAGCATCTGTTGCTCGCCACCGGACAGGAACCCGCACCGCCGGTCCATGAGCGGGACGAGGGCCGGCAGGTACCCCAGGATCTCCTCGATCGAGATCCCGCCTGCGCCGCGTCCCCGACGCACCCCGAGGTTCTCCTTCACGCTCAGCTGGTAGAACAGCCCTCGGTCCTCGGGGACGAGCGCCAGCCCTGCTCGCGCGATCTCGAACATCGATCGGTTGCCGATGGCTTGTCCGAGAACCTCGACGCTGCCACCGATGACCGGCAAGGCACCGGCGATCGTCCACAGCGTCGTCGACTTCCCCGCACCATTCGGACCGAGGAGCGCGACCACCTCGCCAGCTTCGACGGTGAGCGAGAGGTCACGGACGACGGGGACGCCGTTGTGTCCTGCGATGAGATTGGTGACGCGGATCTCGCTCATCCCGCGTGACCCTCCGCGAGCTCCTTGACCTCCGCGGCCTCTGATCCGAGGTATGCCTCGATCACTGCGGGACTGCGGCGGATCTGGTCCGCCGTTCCTTCGGCGATCAGCCGTCCGAACTCGAGGACGTAGATGTAATCGCATGTCTCCAGCACGAGGCCCATGTCGTGGTCGATCAGCAGGATCGCCGTGCCGTCCGCGGCGATGTCGCGCAGGCGTCCGCCGAGCCGGTGACTCTCCTCCGAGTCGAGGCCCGCAGCTGGTTCGTCGAGCAGCAGCACGGACGGCCCAGAGCACAACGCACGCGCCACACCCGCAAGCTTCTGCTGGCCGAGCGACAGGTCGCGTGGATGCCGGTGAGCCTTGTCCGACAGCCCGAGCAGCGACAGCGTGGTCGCGACCTGTCGGTCGTCCGTGCGCCGCCGCGGTCGCACGATGTCCATCGGGAGCGAGCGCAGCGTGTCGTGCTCGCGGGCCACCCGGAGATTCTCGTAGACAGTCAGGTCGTCGAACAGCTCGCCGGACTGCCACGTACGGGAAAGCCCTCGACGCATCCTGCGGTGCGCCGGATCGGTCTCGATGTGATGCCCGAGGAACTCGATCCGTCCCGACGTCTTCGTGAAGCCCGTCAGGCCGTCCATGAAGCTCGTCTTGCCCGCTCCGTTCGGCCCGATCAGCCCCACGATCTCGCCTTCGCGCAACTCGAGCGAGACGAGGTCGACAGCGCGCAGGCCGCCATAGCTGACCGACAACTCGGAGGTGCGCAGCCGCAGGGGACGCTCCGCCCGAACCGGTGCGAGCGGAGCGCGCGGGATCCGATCGGGAACGTCCACCGTCATCGCCGAATCGACCGGAGCCTCCTTCGGCACGCTGCGCCTCGTGCGGAACTTCTGCTTCGCGAGGTCCCACATCTGACGATTGGCTCCGGCGATCCCGACAGGGTTCATGATCGCCATCAGGATCACACCGATCCCGCCCATCAGTGCGTAGTTGGGACCCAGGTCGAACAGTCGGTCCGTCATGATGTAGCTGAGCCCGAGCGGAGCGAGGAGCCCGCCGATCATCGCGCCGGACATGCTCGTGATCCCGCCCAGGTACGCGAAGGCCACGAAGCTCACGTTGACGAACGTGGAGAACGAGTCTGCGGAGAGCTGGTTCCGGCTGTACCCGATGAGGGAACCCGCGATGCCGGCCAGGAACGCCGCGAGCCCGAACGCGACGAGCTTGTTCGCTGCCACGTTGATCCCGACTCCTGTTGCTGCACGCTCGTTGCCGCGTAGCGCGATGAAGCGTCTGCCGGCAGAGCCGCGGATGATGTTGGCGACGAACAGCGAGACCAGTACGAGGACGACAACGACCATCACGCCGAACTGCCACCGCGCGATGTTCCTCCCCTCCCGGATACTCAGGTCGATCCCGAAGAAGTACGGATCACCGACCGGCTCGCCTCCCAACTTGGCGAACGCTGCGTTCCGGAACACGAACTTCTCGATCGCCACCGCGAGAGCGAGGGTCACGACCGCGAGTCGAGCGCCTCGGATTCGGAGCGCGGGCAGTCCGACGATCACTCCGAACACGGCGGCGATCGCTGCTGAGATGAGCACGGACCACGGGAAGCCGATCCCGCGCGCGGCGAGCTTGGACAACGCGAAGCCGGCGAGTCCCGCAAGTCCCGCCTGTGCGAGAGAAATCTGTCCGGTGAGTCCCGTGAGCAGGACGATCGACATGCAGGCGATCATCAGGATCATCGACGTGATCACACCGAAGCGCCAGCTGCCCTGCGTCAGGCACACGAGCGCGACAGCCCCGATGATCAGCGGGACGATCACCTGGGGTCGGTTCCGCGGGATCACCACCCGCGGCAGCGGGTCGGGTTGCAGCGTGGCGCGTGTCGGGAGCTTCTGCCCGAGCACGAACAGGACGACGATCAGCACGAGGAACGGGACGGCGTCGTTCAGGCCGGTCTGCGCCCAGCCGGGCCACCATGAACGGGTCGACCCGTATCCCAACAACGACTGGATCGAGCCGAGAGTCAGAGCTGCGGCCACGGTCACAGAGATGGAGGTGAGGCGCCCGACGAGCGCGCACGCCAGCGCGGGAGCGATCATCAACGTGTGCACGTTCTGCGACAGCGGCACGATCGGCAGCGTGAGGATCACGAGCAAGGTCGACACGACCGTCGAGATGACCCACGTGCTGCCGGCCAGCAGATCGGGCGACCACCCGCGCAGCGCTGCGTTCCGTTCGCTCTCCGCAGCGGCTCGTGTGGCGAGGCCCGGCTTCGTGAATCGGAAGTACGCCCACACAACAGCGCCGATCACGATCGCGACGGCAGCAAGGTACAGCCGATCGCGCGGGACGGACACGCCGCCGAGATCGAACTTCTCCGCGGGCAGGATCGGCCGCACCGATCGAGGGTTGGTGCCGAATCGCAGAGCCATCATCGCGACGAGCGTGCTCATCAAACCCACCGAGGCGACCACCTTTGCGAGCGGTGGGGCCGAGCGCAACGGCCGGAAGATGAGGAGATGGACAGCGAGCCCGAGCAACCCGGCGAGCGCCAGCGTCATGACCAGAGCAACCGGGAAGCTCCTCACGCCGACGTCGAACCGGTACGGGATCAGAGGGAGGAAGTAGCGACCCGTCGCGCGGAGGTGGAGGAGGACGTAGATCCCCCAGGGGACGGCGCCGACGAGCCCCGCCAGCGCCACGATGCGCCCGGCTCGTTCGTTGCGGCGCCGGACCACTCGCGCCACTCCATACGCGATCAACGCGAACAGCGCGGCCGACGCCGCAGAGAACAGCAACAATGGGACACCGCCGTACCCGTTCTCGCCGAGGCGACTCGAATGGTTGAGCGGGATCGGGAGCCACATCAGGCCGTTCCGTCTCAAGTCGTCGAAGAGGAACGCTCCCCACGCCGCCATCGCGCCAGCCGCGAAGTTGATCGTGCCCGTACCCTTGTAGGTGACGACGATGCCAAGCGAGATGCCCGCATACGCGGCTCCCGCGGCGAACCCGATCAGGATGTACGTGAAAATGGTGCTCATCGCGCCACGTCACGTCCGTGGAAGATGCGATCCGTACCCATCATTCGCGGTCCCCCGTTCGCCTGCGCAGCGCCGCGAGTTCGACTGCCCGACGAAGCCTTCGATCGGAGCGTAGCACGTACGATTCCGGACAAGCAAACCTGCAGATGTGAAAAACGACGCATTTCAAGAGGATCACTGCGCAGAGTGCCGAGGAAGAGCGCCACCGACCGGTTTCGGCGTGCGCAGCGGACGAAGTACGTTCAGAACATCCTTGCCCTTCACTTTTCCGCTGTGCTGATCACTTGCTTTGTGCGATACTTCCTAGTATTGCGACTGGATCTACCGAAGATGCGAAACTGACCGCCGACGGCGGCCACTACGGGTTCACCGCGCCGCTGCCCGGCCGTCTTCACGGCCACCGCGATCAGCTCCTCGCCCTCGCCGACGCTGGCTACCTCGACGCATGGAGCGCGGAGGTCGACGGAGCCGACGCCTTCACACCCCTCGCACTCGCTGCAGCGTGGGAACCGCGGCTGCGGCTCGGCACCGCGGTCGTGCCCGCATTCACGCGCTCCCCCGCGCTGACGGCGCAATCGGCGGCCGCCCTTGCGGACGCTGCCCCGGGCAGGTTCCTCCTCGGCATCGGCGCGTCCAGCCGCGTGGTCGTCGAAGCGTGGAGCGGGATCCCGTACACGGCGCCCTACGAACGGACGCGGGACGTGCTGCGCTTCGTGCGCGACGCACTCGCGGGAGTTCGGATCGCGCAGTCCTACGACTCGTTCAGCGTCGACGGCTTCCGACTCTCCCGCCTCCCGGAGGTCCCGCCGCCGATCCTGATCGCCGCGCTGCGACCGAAGATGGTTCGTCTCGGCGTCGACGAAGGTGACGGCGTGATCCTCAACTGGGTCTCGCCCGACGACGTCGCACGGGTGCGCGAGATCGTGGCCTCGCGCAGCTCGGAGCGAAAGGAGGTCGTCGCCCGGGTGTTCGTGTGCCCGACGACGGATCGCGAGGTGCTCCGCTCCACTGCACGGCGCCTGGTGACCACGTACCTGAACGTCCCCGCCTACGCAGAAGCCCAGCGGTGGCACGGCCGCGCCGACCTGCTGACACCGATGTGGGAGGCGTGGTCCGCGGGCGACCGTCGCGGTGCGCTGGAGCTCGTGCCGGACTCGGTCATCGACGCCATGTTCGTCTCCGGCTCGCCGGGAGCGTGCCGCGACCGGATCGGTGAGTACTTCAGCAACGGGCTGACCGCCGTGAGTCTCTCCGTCCTCGGCGTGCCACCGGACTCGGTGCTCCCGACTCTGCTCTCGCTCGCCCCCACCTCCAGCGCCACGGCCTGGCCGGAGGTGTGACCTTCAGTCGGTCGGAACGACGACCAGCTGCCGCGTCAGGTCGACGTCAGTCGCGAGGCGCGTCGTGAGTGCGTCGAGCGATTCGAATCGCTGCTCGCCGCGGATGCGGTCGACGAAGTGCACGTCGATGCGACGGTCGTAGAGGTCGCCTTCGAAGTCGAGGAGGTGTGCCTCCAGCAGGGGGACACCTGACGCTCCGTACACCGTCGGGCGGATCCCGATGTTGACAGCCGCTCGATGCCGCTCATCGCCGACACCGACCCACGCTGCGTAGACGCCGAACGCCGGCCACAGGATTCGCTCGTCCTGCGGGAGGTTCGCGGTCGGGAAGCCGATCGTCCGGCCGCGCGCATCTCCATGACGCACGACACCGGATACCACGAACTCGTCTCCGAGCAATGACGCGACCTTCGACACCTCGCCGGCCGACAGGTGGCGTCGGACGAGTTCACTCGTGATCGGCTGGCCCTGGTCGTCGGTCGGCCGGTCGACCTCGACGATCTCGACCGACCGCCGTCGCAGGACCGTCCGCAGGTTCGGCCACTTGAGGTCGGCAGATCGAGACGGCGCACACGCCATCACCGCCACTCGCGTCCCCGTGTCGTCGATCGCCCTCATTGCTGCCGCCTCCGCGTCGTGGCGCGTCGCCTCGATGACGGTGATGGCGTCCACGCCCGCTTCGAGGAGATGCTCCACTCGCTGCTCGAGCGTGCTCACCGGGCTGGCCACCTGTTCGTCGTGGAGCACGAGCGCGCCCAGCGGCGTGCGGTGACGCCGGGCGACGCGCCGCGCCGCGGACACCAACTCGCGGTGACCGACATGGAACGAGTCGAACTCACCGATGACGGTGGTGGCGGACGCGGTCATGACCGTGGGGCGGCGACGGCTGGTTCGAGGTTGTACACGCGCTCTGCGTTGGCGTGCAGGATCTTCGTGAGCACCTCGTCGCTCAGTTCCGACAGATTCGCCTCGATGACCTTGTCGGGCGAGTCGGTGTGCGACACCGGCCCGGGCGACAACGAGGTCGGGTGCGGGAAGTCGCTCTCGAACATCACGTTGTCGGCGTAGTCGTCGACGAACCGCGTCACCGTCGGTCCTTCGAACCAGAACGTCGCGTAGACCTGGCGCTTGAAGTACTCGCTCGGCATCATCCGGTCAGGGAACGCCACTTGGGCGCCGTTGTTCAGCCACTGCCAGTCGAGCGCTTGGAGCAGGTACGGCACGTACCCGAACCCGCTCTCCACGGAGACGAAGTTGAGCGCTGGGAACCGGTCGCAGATGCCGGAGACGAGCACTTCGACGATTGCTCGCGAGTTGCTGATCAGGCCGAGGGTGCTGACCTTGGCCAGGTCGGCACGGAACTGCGCCAGCTCCTCCATTCCCTCCGCCGACTTGCGCCGAGTCCGGGACGGGAACGCCGACACACCGAGCGTCGAATCGAACCCACCGAAGCCGATGTGGAAGTTCAACGACAGATGCCGCTCCTCGGCCGTCGCATACACCGGGTCCCAGTGTCGGTCCCGCAGCGGCGGAAGACCGATCATCTCGGGCGCGTTCGCGAACAGCAGCCCACCATGCCCTGCGTCGTGCACCCGCTCGATCTCACGCACCGTCGCGTCGACATCCCAGAAGGGCAACACGGCGATCGGCACGAACCGCCCGGGCGCCTGCGCCGCGAACTCCGTCAGGTAGTCGTTGTACGCCTGCATGCATGCGAGCCGGAACTGCTCGTCGCCGACCTGGAAGAGCTCGAACAAGTTGAAGGCCATCAGGTTCGGGTACAGCACCTGTGCTCGGATTCCGTACTCGTCCAGTCGCGCCGCCCGCGCCGTCGCGTCGTACGCGGCAGGATCGACCTCCGCCAACGTCATCGGGTAGTCCGGCCAGTACTCGGCGCCGCCGGCGGCCGACGTCGCCGCCGCGCCCTGCACCATCTTGTCGCCGATCAGCCAGACCTCGCGGCCGCTCGGCGACTTCTCGATCCGAGGTGCGATGTCCAGGTACTTCGCGGGCATCCGGTCGACCCACACCCCCGCCGTCTCCGTCAGGTGACTGTCCGCATCGACCACCGGAATTCGATCCACGATCATGTGCTCACTCCATCTCTACGCAAGTATCGGGATCTTACCGCAAGGATTCGATACTTGCAAGTCCCAAACTCCGTCGAAGGTAAGCGAATCCGTGGTGACATCGCCCCTCGGCGGCCGAGTCAGCGTGGGCGGCAGAGCTATTGCGCCGTGTAGCCGCCGTCCACCACCAAAGTGGAACCTGTCGCGTACGAGGACAGAGGTGAGCAGAGCCACAGGATGCCTTGGGCGATCTCGTCCGGCTCCGCCACACGCTGCAGGGGGATTCCCGCCTCGACGTTCTTCATGTACTCCGGCGGGATGTCCGCGATCATCGGCGTCCTCGTGACGCCGGGGACGACGACGTTGACGCGGATTCCGGTGTCCGCGTAGTCCATCGCCGCCGCTTTCGCGAGTCCGATGACGCCGTGCTTGGCCGCGATGTAGGACGGGTTAAACTTCTGCGCGACCAGCCCCGAGCCGGACGAGATGTTCACCACCGATCCCTGCCCCTGGAGGGCCATCTGACGCAGCTCGTACTTCATCGAGAGGAACGTGCCCCTGAGGTCGACCGCGATGATCCGATCGAAGATGTCGATGTCGACCTCGGCCGTCGGTACACGCACGCTCTTCAGGGTCACGGCCGCGCAGTTCACTGCGCAGTCGACGCCTCCGAACGCGTCGACGGCAGCGGCGACCGCCGCCTCGACCTGCTCGGGGACACTCACGTCCGTGCGGACGAACACTGCCTCGCCGCCGCGAGCGCGGATCTCCTCGACGACGGTTGTCGCATCAGCTTCGTTCACATCAGCAACGACGACCCGAGCGCCTTGCTTCGCGAGGGCGAGCGCAGTGGCGCGCCCGATCCCAGTCGAACCACCCGTGACGAACGCAGACCGTCCCTCGAGCTCGAATCCCATGCTCCGCTCCCCTCTGTCGTCGAACACGCAATTAACGGGAGGCTATGCCCATCATCCGACAACGTCAATGCAATCGGCGCGGTCTGACACGCAAAGCCGAGTTCACTGGTCGAAGGGGCCGGCTACCACCGGGCCCAGTGGCTCACGTGCTTGCCGGCGTCGATGACCTCCCAGGTCTCCGACGAGCGAACACCCTTCAACGGCCTGATCTGTTCCGCGACGATCTCGATCAGCCTGGTGCGGCTCCTCGCGAGCACGTAGCAGAACAGCTCGAATCGCCCGGCGGTGATCGAGATCGTGACGATCTCCGCGATCTTGGCGAGCTCCGTGGCGACCTCGGCGGTGTCGGCGCCCTGGACCGCGATGCCGACGAAAGCCCTCGCGTGGATCATCCCACTTCGCGCCGGATGGACCCGTGCGCAGATCCGCAACAGACCCGCATCCTCGAGGCGACGGAGACGAGCGCGCACCGTCCCGTCGGCGATCCCGAGCTCACGCCCGATCTCGCGATTGGACGTCCGACCATTGCGCACCACCGCCTCGATGATCGAGAGGTCGAGCGCGCTCAGGTCGACGACCGGGTTCGGGAACTTCAGCGGCTGCGGTTCGAGAGGAACCCATGCGAACTGGTGGAAGTACTTGACCGTGTCGAGTGACAGCATGACGTCCGCGCTGCGGATCCCTTCGACCTGCGTCAGCGTCCCCGACAGGAACCCGAGTAATGAATCTCGGTCGGTGCAGAGCACCTGGACGACGAGGTCGACCGGTCCGAACACCGTGTAGATCGACACGACCTCATCGAGCTCCGCGAGCGCGTTCACGACCGGCATTATCGGGCCTGCCTCGCACTCGACTGCCAGCCAGACCTCCCAGTGGTAGCCGGCCGCGTGCCAGTCGAAGATCGCGGTGATCCCGATGATGTGTCGGTCGATGAGACTGCGGATGCGAGTCGCCACGGTCTCCTCGGTCAGACCCGCGACACCGACCATCGACCGGGCGTTCGTCCGGCCTTCGCGGACGAGCGTGTCGATGATGCGCAAGTCGGAGTCGTCGAGTTGCGCCTCCCGACCCGGCCGAAACGCGACCTCGCTCGAGAACTCGACGAGCTCAGCGCCATATCGCCTCGGCCCCAACCGCACCCCGTCCGATTCGTCAGTCACACCCTGTCTCCGATCTCGAGCTCTCTGCGGCACGCATCATAGAGCGGTTCGACCCCCACCGATTGTCCGGAGGAGCGCGAGGAACAACCCGGCAAACTCCAGCCTTGCCGCCTGACTTCAGCGCGAGTACGGTGCATGCGGGTCGGACCAACGGGAAATTCGTCGCGGGAACGACTGCGCCAGCGGGAGACAACCAGCAGTCCGAACCCGCAGCCCAATTTCACCGAAGGAGATTGCCATCATGACCGACGCGGTGACGCCGTACCAGATTGCCGTCAGCGACGACCAGCTCGCCGACCTCCGCAGCCGCCTGCAGCGCACCCGTTGGCCGGAGCGCGAGAACGCCGACGACTGGTCGCAGGGGATCCCGCTCGCCTACACGCAGGAGATCTGCGAGTACTGGGCCAACGAGTACGACTGGCGCCGGGCCGAGGCGCAGTTCAACGCCTTCCCCCAAGTGTGGACCGTCGTCGACGGGCTCGGCTTCCACGTGATCCACGCCAGGTCGCCCGAGCCGGACGCGATGCCGCTGGTGATGACCCATGGGTGGCCGGGAAGCCTCGTCGAGTTCCTCGAGGTGCTCGGTCCGTTGAGCGACCCGGTGCGCCACGGCGGCCAGGCATCCGACGCGTTCCACGTGGTGTGTCCCTCGCTGCCGGGGTATGGCTTCAGTGACAAGCCCGCAGAGAGGGGATGGGGCCCCGAGCGGACCGCCGACGCCTGGGCCACCATCATGACTCGGCTCGGGTACGACCGCTTCGGAGCAGAGGGTGGTGACTGGGGCGCGCTCGTGTCGACGGACCTCGCGATGCGTCACACCGAGCGGGTGATCGGGCTGCACCTCAGCTCTCCGACCCACTTCCCCGCGCCCGACGATCTCGCAGAGACGGATGCGGAGAGGAAGGCCCTCGAACGCGTGCAGTTCTACCAGAACTGGGAATCGGGGTACGCGATTCAGCAGTCGTCGCGTCCACAGACGCTCGGCTACGGCCTCGTCGACTCGCCGGCGATGCAGGCCGCGTGGCTCATCGAGAAGTTCTGGGCGTGGACGGACCACAACGGGGACATCGCCGAGATCTTCACGCGTGACCAACTCCTCGACAACGTGATGATGTACTGGCTCCCAGGCGCAGGAGCGTCGGCCGGCCGCCTGTACTGGGAGGGCTTCCGCGGGGCGGTCGAGAAGTCGATGGATCGTGTCGAGGTGCCGATGGGGATGTCGGTCCACCCGGCCGACATCACCCGGTTGTCGCGCCGATGGGTGGAGCGTGAGTACCTCGACATCCGCTCGTGGACCGAAGTCGCCCGAGGCGGACACTTCGGAGCCTTCGAACAGCCCGAACAGTTCGTCGACGAAGTCCGGAACTTCTACCGCCTGGTCCGCTGAACGCAAGGCCGCCGTGCCGGGGACGCTGGCACGTGCTCGGCGACGCTCGACTTCCGATGATTCGTCGCGTGCTGGTGGTGATGAGAGAGGTGGCGACAGCGAGTCGGGAGGCGGAGCCTCCCGCGCCGGCTATCAGCGCGACTGCGACAGCAAGGGGGCAGCCCTCGGTGACACCCCGATCCTAGAACAGCGATTCTCCCAAGGCGTCCGTGCCGAGGAACACCGGCTGGACTTCGACGATCCGCCTGTCCCGCGTACGTACCACCTCCGCGAAGTTGATCTCGATCTCTTCGCCGGTCGCTCTCGACGTCACGGAGGCGCGCACGAGCCCGAGCGCCTCTGTGGCGCTTCTACTTCGTATCTCGCTCAGCACCGAGCGGACTTCGAACGCTGATCCGAACGCCTCTGCCAGGCCCGCAGCGGGAGGCGTCCAGGCGCCGTCGCACAAGCGCTCTACGGCGGCCAGGTCGCCGTCGAGCCATGCCTCCCACAGCTGCGCGTAGACGGCCCGAGCGTCGGTCACCCGGCGCTCGTTCTCATTGCGTTGCCGCCCGGCGGCGACGGCGCGACTGTGTCCGGTCACGCCCGCGCGCTACCAGCCCAGGCGACGCCCGCAAGGCTCGGGTGCTCTCGTCGTCGTTGGGCACGCTGTCATCGCCAATGTTGGACTGGGGCGGAGCGCGTTCATGGCGATCGGCCGTTTGAACGTCGGAGCGGCGTCACTCACGCGTGACATCATAGGGGAAGAAGGTGGTTTGCTGTCTCCTTTCGCAATGCTCACGTCAAGCCGCCTTTTCCCACGAGCGCAACAACATCGTCCATCTTGCCGTCTTCCACCGACGCCCCGCTTTCGCGGCGCTGGTCACTGGTTTCGCCGTGCCGCAGCCTGCCGGCGAGCGTCATGAATGCCTCGCGCATCCCGGGCGACAACGCCTTCGCGGCCTCGCCGAGGATCTCGGGGCATCGCTCAATCCACGCCGGAGAACGATGTCCCGATCGAACTCCGACCACCTCCGACGATGACGCGATCTCAGCGAGCCCCCGCGCGAATGTCCTCGAGACGCTGGTCGTCCAGACGGAGTGACACGCGCACAGCGGACGCCGAATATCATCGTCACGATCGAGCAGCCCCGCGGAGACAACGTCGACCCGAGGACCCGGAGCGTTCGAGCTCGACCTCGGCGACGTCCAACAGCGAAGTGCTGGCTCGAACTCGACACAAGTCGATGTCCAGTCCGGTCGCTCTTAGCTTAAGCCTCGATCCACCGACGAAGCGGGTGAGGCAGTTCGCGGATCTGCGTGAAAGGCCATGCCATCCGCACGTGCGCACGCGCATCGCCACCGAGGCTTCTCGGCAGCGCCGTTCGGCCACGTTCAGCTCCGAGTTACCCGAACGGGCGCTGCCGCCGTCACCGCAGAATTGGACGTCCGCGCGCAGGTGCCGTTGACTACTCCCTCGCCATCACGGTTATGGCCACTGTATAACGCCAATCTTCACGAACCCACCGGCGACGCAGGACGACGGAGCTTTCCCACACCCTTCCCAATCAGCGCAGCAATTGGCGGTCAATCGCCGTCGCTCACGGGCCAACGGCGTGGCCTTCGCGCATCAAGTAGAGTCCCAGGTGAAGGCGGTTATAGAGGGTGCCCCCGGCAGGATTCGAACCTGCGACACACGGTTTAGGAAGCCGCTGCTCGGTACGTTCAGCCCGCTGAACGTCTGAGCCGATCTCGCGGAACGGTAGGGACGGCGGCGGCGGATCTCGGTGGGTGATTGCTGAAATCAAAGACCGAGCTCGATTCCGAATTCGTGCCGCGGCGTGAGCTGGGCGACGTGTTCGATCGCGGCGACGTGCATCGCGGTAACGCGCTCGGCAATGGGTGCCCAGTGCGCTGCTCGGACCTCATCGTGGGGCTTGATCGCGATGTAGCGATCGGCGAGGCGCGTGAGGGTGGCTGTGATGCTGAGGTCGTTGACAAGCCGCATCCATCCGGCGTCGGTTCCGGTGGAGTAGTCGAGGTGGTGCTCGAGCCGGATCGCCTGGTGGCACCACACGGCCCGACCGGCGGGGCCGGCGGGAGGCGGTCCGAGAACATCGAGGTGTAGCTGCGTAGGGCGGGCGACGAGCTGTTGGACGCGCGGGACTCGGGTGAGATCGAGAGCGGTGTCGAGCTGATTGATGTCGCGGTTGAGGCTCGGTGGCGGTGGTTGCGAGCGCCGCATCCCGGGCCTTCTGATGGCAGTTGAGGCCGGTGAGGTGTCCCCGGGCCTCTGCCTCGATTCGTCCGCTCTCCGCGAGGCGTCGGCGGGCGGCGTCGACTTCGATGGTTGCCTCGCTGATCGCTGTCTTGTCGCGCCGTGGCCAGCGCCGACGGAGTTGGTCGTCGAGCACGCCTTGACGGTCGGCGAGCTGTTGCTCGGCGTCTCGCGACGCAGCAGTCCGAGTGCGTAGGGCCGTGCGAACGCGCTCGCGCTGATCGCCACGGTCGGGCGGGAGTGAAGCTTCGATCTGGGCGAGTTGCCCGGCGAGGTGTCGGCGTCCGATGCGCAGCGGTGCAACGCCGTAGGCGAGGGTCTGGTCGGCGCCGACACAGGCGAGAGCGACGTCGGTCCAGTGCTGATCGAGCCGGTCCCACGCTGTGTCGATCGCACCGCGGCGCCAACCGTGTTGCTGCTCGTGCCGGTCGTGGGCCGCCTGTTCGCGGGTGTACCGCTCGACTCGCGCCTCGGCCTTGGCGACGGGCCCGGCGGCGTCGATCGCCGCGGCCTGTCGGCGCTGCAACCGGTCGTCGAGCGCACGACGTTCGGCGCGACCGTGTCGAGTCAAGGGAGCGAGCACGCCGATGCCGGCGAGGTCGCGGCGGACGTCGTTGACCGCAGTTTCGGCGGCGGCGAGCGTCCCGCGGGCCATGGCGAGTTAGCGGACAGCCTGGTCGAGCTCGCGTCGTCGATCGGGCGGTTGACGGTCGAGGTGATTCTGGTGGGCTGCGATCAGCTGGCGTAGTTCGGTGTCGACGGTCCACGGGTCGCTGACGGCGGCCATGGTCGTGTCCGGGATGCGGGAGAGCGCAACGGCGACTTGCCGTTCTGGGTCGGGATCGTGGGCGAGGCGGCCGCCGAAGTCGACGGTCGGCAAGGTGGCGGTGTTCCACGTGTGGGTGGGCTGCACGGAGCGGGATTGGGCGGTGTAGCCGCGATAGGCGTCGAGCGCGGCGGTGCCGAGAAGGTGGGCGTGCTCCCAGGTGCCGCCCTGGGCGCCGTCGACGGTGCGTGCCCAGGCGTGCGACACGTTGGGTGAACCGTCCGCCCGACAGCCCTGGATGAAGCGGGCCGAGAGGTGGACGGGCTCGCCCCGGTCGGGACGGAACTGCACGCCCCGGTTGTCGACCGCCTCGATGGTGCCGACGGTGCCGTTGACGAGTGGGGAGTGGCGGTCGCCGTGGCGGGTGTGGAGCAGTATCCGGTCGCCGACTTGATACGTGCGATCGGTTGTCCATCCGGGACCGGTGATCGACGTTCCGGCGAGGGTGCCGGCGTCGGTGAGCCGGCGACGGATGCGATCGGTGAGGTCCTCGGCCTGTGCGTGCGACACGACCAGTGCGATCGTCGACTCGGCACCGAAGACACGAGTGTCGGCGGTCACCGCGTCGGCCATCAACGCTCGGGTGTCCTCCGGGGTGGCGGCGGTGTGCTCCCAGCCGTGGTCTCGGCGCCGCTGCTGTGACTCGTACGCGCCGCCGCAGCGCAGGACATGGAGCGCGTGGCGGTCATCCGGGTCGACCTGTCGCCGGTTGACGGTCAGCCACGCCGCCGGAATGGTCCCGGCGTCGGCGCGGGCTGCGATCTCGGCAGCGATCCCGCCCGCCTTCACCGACGGCGCCTGTTGTGGATCGCCGAGCACCCACAACTGACCGCCCGGGCACGCGTCCACCGCCGCGAGGGCGTAATGGGCGTCGCGCGTCGACGTCTGGGAGATCTCGTCGAGGACGACGACCGTCCCCGCCCGCAGCGGCCCCTCGATGAGCTCGTAGCGGAAGCGGGCGATCGTTCGTGCCGGTAGACCGGCCGCCTCGAGCTCGGCGACCGCCTTCGCAGTCGTCGCGACGGCGATCACCTGCCGGCCGTCGACAGTGGCGCAGCCGGCCGCGGCGTGGGCCATCGCAGTCTTGCCGTAGCCGGCCGGGGCGAGCACCGTCCGGAACGATTCGCCGGGACCGCACAGCGTCGAGATCGCCTGGCGTTGATCGTCACCCAAGAACTCGGACTCGATGAGCTGCGCGGCGACGATCGTCTCCGGGATCGGGGCGACGGCTCGTGCTGTGAGCCGGTCGAGCACGACAAGGGTCTCGTCCTCGAGATTGCGCTGGGCGACGGTCGACCAGCGCGCCGGCTCCCATCCCGACGCAGCTGCGTTCGGGGTGAGCCGGACAACCAGATCCGACGTCAGGAACCGTTCGGCGATCTCGGTGATCTCCGCGGTGGACAGCCGGCCGGCGGCGAGCCCGGCGACGTGTTCAATCACGTCATGTTCCGCGAACCGGGCGGAATGGGCGCACAACCCTTGCTCCTCATCGACGAGACGACGGGCGATCTCATCGAACTCCAGCGACCTCAGGTCGGGGTCACGCCAACACACCCGAGCATCCAGCCCGGCCCCGATCTCGAGACCGACCTCGGCCGCCTCTTACTCCCAACGACCGAACAGCGTCTCCGGGGTGGCGGTGTGGTCCTTCGCCGGCCGGGTCGTCAAGGAGGCCGCGTCGTCGGCTTGCATCCGTAACGCTGGCGCCTCGTAGCGGGCGCCGGTCGCCTCGAGCTCGGCTTCGATCTCGACGGTTCGCTTCGAGAACGTGCGCAACACCTCCGGGGTGAACCCGGCGATCTTACGAGTGTTGTTCCGATCGGCCTGCCACTCGACACCCAGCCTCAGGCTGAGCAGGCGTTGCAGCTCGGCCTGATAGATCGACCCAGCGGCGCGGGCCCACACGTACATCGGCCGGGCGGCGATCGCCACACACCGACCGTCCTTGCGACGGCCCACGTTCGGGACCAGACAGTGTGTGTGCAGTTGCGGATCGCCGGCGCGGGAGGTGCGATGCACGAACCCGGCCACCACCCACCCCTCGGTCGGCACGTGGCGGCGGACACCGTCGACCTGGATCCGTGCGAGTGCCGCGCGTTCTTCCAAGAACCGAGCGCTGTCGCGACCGCCTCGCGGTGGGCGCCCATCACCACATCGGCGACCGGTTCGGTGCCGAGCGCCCAGAGCACCGAGACGGCTTTGGGCGTCGAGAAGGTCAGATCGAACGCCTTCACCGTCCGCTCCCGCAACCCGACCAACAACGGCGTCCCCGTCGTCGGATCCTTCCCGTCGACCAACGCGCGCAGCGCGTCAGCCTCGACCAGTCCCGACACATTCAGCGATGGCGACCAGCGTCCCGTCCACACCCCGGGTGCCTCCCCGACGCCGGTGTAGTACTCGTCGATGCCCAACGCCACCGACGACAACAGGTACTCGGCGTTCGCCAACGCCGTCACCGTCAACACCCGACACCACCCAGGTCAACCCAAAGTGCCACAGACACTTGCCAGCCCTTCGGGCAGGCAAACTCCCCGCCGCTCACCCGTCCGCCGTCCCGAGGTCGAGGGCGTCTTGCGTCCACAGGGGCGCCACCGCGCGGCGACGCCTCGACGGACGCGGTGACTGATGTGGACTCGCCCGGTGCGGCGCCGTGTCGGGCTCGACCGTGTGCGCTAACGCCGCGTGCGGCCGGTCGACACAAGGCGACACCACTTCGATGCCGGACGGAAGTCGCAGCGTGTACGACGCGAGGCCGAAGCGGCCCGCCGAACCCGATGCCTGGGTCAGCTCGGCGACACCGCAGTCACGCAAATGGCGCAGCGCGGCTGCGGCAGTACCCGGATCGATGCGCAGATGCTCGGCGACACGCCGGGCCGAGCTCGGCGCGACCCAACGATCGTCGACCCACTCAGCGTCAAAGACGAGATCGTGAAGGACAACCCACGCCTGCGGTCGGAACGTCCCCACCACGGCGCGGGCGCGCGACCAGACAACGACACCGCGTTCGACCCCGGCGACGATCGGTCGAGCCCCGACCTCAGCCACGAAGCGAGGCACTTTCATGGGAAGGCGGCGCGTCACACAACCGCACGACCCGGCCGGTGGTGATCAGCTCCATCAGCGCCCAGCGCGGTACACGAAAGCATCCCGGCCCGAACACGATCACGGGTAGCCCCGATGTGCCGCCCGAGTTCAAGTACTCGCGGGCCAGCGCGTAGGCCTTCGACCGGCCGATGCGCATCGGCCGCGCTGCCTCCTCGACGGTCAGCAGTGGATAAGCCGCCACGACATCGGCGGAGTCGTCGTCCGAACGCATGGACCGTTCTGATTACACCGATGTCGTTCGGCCCGCAACCCCTTGATTTTCGGGCGTTCGGACGGTGCGGACGCAGCGGTACGCAACGGACAACAGCGGTACTCCACGGACACGAACGGCACAGTGACTGTGACGAAAATCACACGCCTCGAAAGCGGAGTATGACGCTGTGGACTTGCGTTGACGACCTCGCAAGGATGCCGACCCGGGCAGTGGAGAGGGTCTGCCGCTATGGCAGCAGTTCGAACGCCGCAACGTGCACCGGCCGAACAACGGCGAAGTGGCGGCGGTTCAACGTCGCGATCGTCGACACGCCGAGTCGTTCCGCGACCGCGACGATCGACGAGTCGACGACGCCGAGTCCGAGATCGTGGTACCGCTCGATCAACTCTGCACAGCGGCGCCAATCGGCCGCGGTCAAGTCGACGACGTGCATCTCGCCCGCGGCCAACGCCGCGACAAATGCGGCTTCTGCCCTTGGCCCGAGCCGGGACTCGATCATCCAGGCCGACTCCACGGCGACCGCGGCGGTCACCGTGAGGTCCTGATGCGCATCGAGCAGCCGAGCACATCGATCGTGCTCCACCGCCGACTCATCGGCGGCGGCGAGAATGACATTCGTATCGACGAGCAGCACGTTCGGTCGCTCAGATCCCCTCGGTGTCGCGCTTCGCGGCCAGCTCCGCCCGCTCGCGGCGAAGATCCATCGGCTCGGTCCGGCCTGACGCTCCGAGCCCGATGAAGCTGAGCGTGTGCCGGCGAGCAGGCTCGTCGGACGGGAGCCGGGCAGCGAAGTCGGCGATCACTGCGTCGACGCTCACCCCTCGACGGGCCGCTTCGGATCGCAGCCGCGCGACGAGCTCGGCAGGAAGGTCGACGGTCACGGACATGCCCTCAGCCTACGGGCGCGGGACGGAGGGCGTCGCCGACCTTGCGGCCTACAAACGGCTCATTCGTCGGCGTAGAGCCGGCCGAGCATTTCGGCCGCGTCGCGATCGGCCTCTGTCCGCGCCCGCGTGTAGGTGCCGAGGACGGTGGCGACCGAGTTGCCCAGCCGCTCGGAGACGGTCTTCGCGCCGACGCCGTGGTCGATCATCGTCGTCGCCGCCTGATGTCGAAGGCTGTAGAGCGTCACGTCGTCGAGCCCATGGTCGATGCGGAGCTTTCGGAAGCGACGCGACGTCGAATCGGGGCGCCAGAAGCCGCTGCCGTCGACCGTGTCGCTGAACACGTACGCGTCTGGTGAAAGCGTGACCTGGCACATCGTCGCCACCGATTCGCGTTCCTCGCGATGGCGGGCCAGAAGCCCGAGCACGGTTCGGTCGAGCGGGATCCGGCGCGTCTTGCCCGTCTTGGTCAGATCCTGCACCTTCGGCACTGGCTGGACCTCGAGGATGCGACGGCTGATGCGGAGCTCGGCCCGCTCTGTGTCGATGTCGCTCCACCGGAGGCCGCACATCTCGCCGGGCCGCGCGCCGGTCACTGCGGCCAGGTGGAGGTACAAAGCCAACTCCGGGTCGTGCTCCGGGCGACGGCCAGCATGCGTCGCACCGCTGTCGGTTTCGGTGTCGCGATCACCGCCTTCGGGACCAGCGGGGGCCGGGCGAGCGCCGCGACGTTGGTCGTCGCCCATCCCCACCGCACAGCCTGCGCCAGCGCGGCTCGGACGATCGTGTGGGCCTTGCGGATCGACGCTGGACTGAGCCCTTTGTCCCGGAGGGCGGCGTACCAGCGCTCCAGATCGGCGACGCCGAGCTTGCGCAAGGACACGTCGCCGAGCGCCGGGAGAACGTGCAGCCGGATGTAGCCCGCGTACACCTGGCGGGTTGCCTCGCCGGCTGGTCCGCCGGTTTCCAACCACTGCTCGATGACCGTTGCCACTGTGGCGTCGCTCGCGTGCTGCGAGCGGTCCTCGCCTTGGCGATGAGCTCGTGCAGGAGGCGGTGGGCAGCGCGCTCCGACTTCGCCGTGCCCGTCAGCACGCGGGCCTTCCCCGTGCCGGGGTCGCGGCCCAACTTCACCTGACAGACGTAGCTCTTGGAGCCGTCCCGGTTCTCGCGGACGCGGATGGTGCCCTTCATCCGATCATCCCTTCGCGGAAGTTCAGGCTAGGCGCTCCGGCCTCTGGAAGGGTGTAAATCGGGTGTAATTCGCTGACACGGTCTTGGCTCGGCGGGCTTTCGAGCCTCTGACCTGGTCTTTTCTTGGCAGCCCCAACGGGATTCGAACCGTGCCGCCACCTTGAGAGGGTGAGCAGTTCTGTCCAGTCCGTGTTGTCAGATGGCGATTTGTACTGTCTGATCAGGTCAAATGCTACTGCACTTGGTGACCAGTGTCGGCTCGTGTTGGTGAATATCAGCGCGTTCTCAAACGATCCATTCGCAAATCCATTCGCAACGGCAGCGGTGGCGGCACCGTGCACCGCCGCCGATAGCCCGCGAAAGCGCGCGATCGGAGATTTTCCGAAGGAATGTCGGCGACTACTGAAACCGGCGGCGTCGTAAGCTTGGAGCCATGACTCGGTTGGAGGTTGAACTTGACGACGCCGCTGCGCAGCGCCTCACTGAACGCGCGGCACGGGAGGGCATCGAGCCGTCGGCCCTTGCCCAACGGCTCCTGACCGAAGCCAGCGAGGTCGACCCGTTCGAGTTCGTCGGGTCGTTCGCATCCGACTCGATCTCGGGCCGAGACGCCGATGATTTTCTTGACCGCGAGGGATTCGGCTCGCATTGATCGTGGACACGGGCCCGTTCGTTGCCGCCGCGAACCGCAACGACCGGGACCACGACGCGTGTCGGCGAGTCGCCGACCAACGACGATCTGCAGCGAGCAGCCGAACTGGTCGAGCAATACGCAGACCTGGGCCTCGGCGGCACTGACGCTTCGGTCATCGCACTTGCGGAACGCCTCGGCGACCGCACCGTGTTCACGTTGGATCGCCGCCACTTCGCGGTCGTCCAGTTGTCTACCGCCGGCAGTCTCACCCTCCTGCCGTAGTCGCTGGTCGGGCGATCCCGACTGCTCAGGATTCCGTCGGCGATGAGCCGACTGATGAGGATCAGGATCAGTCCCGTCGCTTCTTCGGTGGGTAGCGGCTGGACACTGGGGGCCGCTCGCCGCCGACGATGCCGCCGGCAACCTGCACTCGCTGGACCGAGACGCGATTGTTGAGGTAGCCGAACGGATCGTCGGGTGTGGGGGCGTGGGTGGCGGCGTAGCCGTCGGTCGTCAACTTGGCGCACCTTCTCGAGGCCGTCGAGGAGGGCTTGAACGAGGTCGCTGTTCTCGGAGCTGAACTGCCCGAGTGCAGCTCTGAGGAGCTCTTCTCGTTTCAGGTCGATCCGAGCCCACTCATCGGCGCTGGGGTAGCCGGCGGAGCCGAGGAGTTCGTCGTGGAGGATCGAGCCGGGGGCGCCGAGGAGGTCGACGACGCGAGCGAGGTACCACTGCCTGGCGTCCTCGTCGCCGAAGACGTCAACTGCCATCGTCGCCGCATGTTCGTACAGCCTGGGAACTGGACTCGCTTCCCTTCTCTCCGGAGGAAGGAAGAACCAGGCGATCGGCAGCCCGAAGGCGCGGGCGAACGCCGCCAGCTCGGCGACGTCGATGACGCGCTGACGACGGGAGGTGTAGGTCTTTTCGACGGCGGACAGCCCGGCGGCGGCGTCCACTGTGAGCCGCCGGTCGCGCCGTGCACCTGGATCGCGTCGTCGATGACCTGACAGACGCGAATGGGGACTATGGCCTTGATTGCGCTCACCCCACATGCGTGCTTCGGCGGTGCCGAGTTCATCCATCGCTTTCGCAGTCGTCGATCACGTTGAGCATCTTGATCGTGCGCCCGTTGGGCGAGCGTGTCGAACTGGAAGTCGAGCGCCCACAACACGTTCGGGCGGATCGGGCACTCACAGAAGGCTTCATACCCGCGCAGGCCAAACATTCGCGACAGCCACTGAGGAGCTGGTCGCTTCAGACATCGCCCGGGTCAGAGCGGGGCTGAATACCTCAGCGCCCGCTCTTCCGCACGACACTGCTGAGGGCAACTGCGGCCACCAGGACAACCCCGTTGATGACGTCTGCCCAGGTGTATGGCACTCCCCCCACGACAAGAGCCGAAGCCACGTAGGTCAGCGCCAGCCCACCCGCCACTCCACCCCAAATGTGGAAACGTCCGCGGGACACGATGACGGTCGAAAGGAAAGCTGCAGCGTAGGCAGGGAGAAGGAAAGCGTCCGCGGCGCCCTGGATTGCCGAGCCCTGTGAGGCCGCAAACATGACTCCACCACCTGCTGCCAGTACCCCGGCGAGCATGAACGCCGCCATCGTGTGTCGAGCGACGTTGATGCCTGCGTAGCTCGCTGCACGTGGGTTCGACCCCACGGCGTAGAGATTGCGACCGAACGTTGTGTAGGTCATGACGACCCAAAGCAGGGTGGCGATGAAAAGAAAGATCACGACGTTCACGCTGATCCAGACCCAGACGCCCGACACTGCTACTGCGAGCGAGGCGAGCATCGCGACACCCAGCAGAATCGCTCCGCGCCGTGTGCGCGACATACCTGTGGGAAGCACCCGCGCGTTGATGGTATGGAACAGCGCGCCCACGAGCACAACTACCAGCAACACCTTGACCGGTGCAGAAGCCGAGTTCTGGAAGTTGCCGAGGTAGTTCCTGAACCAGGCCGGCATCGGGTGATCGGCTGGCGTGGGCGCGAGGGCTTGTCCTCCGTTGGAATACACCTTTCCGAGACCGAGGATGATCCCTCCTGTTCCGAGAGTGGTGATGAACGCATTGATCCGGAACCTCGTGATGAGCAGGCTGTTGAAAAGCCCGACAAGAGCCCCGAACGCCAACGCGACAACGATGCTCAGCCCATACGGCACGTCATGGCGGTAGTTGAGCGCGATGACGAGATATGCAGAGAACGACGTGTTGAAGGCGAGACTGAGGTCGAACTGTCCGACCGAGAGACACACCACGACGCCCAAGGTGAGCATCAGCGCCGGCACCCCTTGGCTGAACTCCAGAAGCCGTAGGCTCGCGATGAAGAAGTCGGATCCCACCCAGAGGTAGAACGCAAGGAAGATCGCTACGAACAGCCCGAGACTGCCGAACAGGCTGACGAATTCACGGGGAGTAACCCCCAAGATCATCCGTCCCGGCCGCCTGCGCAGTGATGCTTCTGCGGGGCCGGAGCCGGACTCGGTCACAGGTCCAGCCGTCGCGTCAGCACGCCTCTCGGTCATCGCGCGCTCTCTCTCTCTCTGCTCTTGATCGGAGGCCCTCAGGCCTGTTCGGTGGCGCGGGCAGTACAGAACTCGGCCACTCCCGCGGACTCGACCCAGGTCTCGACCCGACCATCGTCACCGATGAAAGCGATGCGGTCGGCGACAGATGCGAGGTCCTCCATGTCCGAAGACGCAACCAACACAGCGCAGTCGTCGTCCTTCAACTTCTTGATGAACGAGTAGATCTCTCGGCGGGTCGACACATCTACCCCCCGGGTGGGTTCGCACAGGACGACACACGTGGGCTCGTCAACGACGACGCGACCGAGCAGAGCCTTTTGTTGATTGCCGCCAGAAAGTGTGGTGATGACCGCATCGATGTTGCGCGGAACCACATTCAGCTCGGCGCTGGTCGATTGGAGTTCGCTTCGCAAGCGGCCAACGCTGATCAGGCCACACTGTCGCCAACGGTTCAGATTGCCGATCGCCATGTTGAACTCGACGGTCTGATCCGGAAAGGTCCCGTCCACGTCGCGATCGGCAGGCAGACACCTGACTGTGGTTCCTCGACGGACCTTGACCGCGCCGGACTTGGGTCGAGCCACACCAGCGGCGAGGTACGCGGCATCGTGGAAGCCTGACGCCGACGATCCACACAGCCCAGTGACTTCGCCCGAGCGCAGCTGGAGGCTGATCGGGCCGAGACCCCCCACGGACGCATTGTCAACCTCAACGACAACCTCGCCGGGGGCGCGGTTTTGGACATCGCGTCGCGCGGTCACCACTCGGTTTCGGGAGCTGGACATCACTGAATTGAGCCGGTCCTGGTCGACTTCCCGCGCGTCTGCGTCCAACGCAATCCGTCCGTCGACGAGGACGACATAGCGATCGACGTTGCCAAGGACCTCCCCCATCCGATGCGTCACCATCATGACCGTGGCTCCGCTTGCGGCGGCCTGTTTGAGATGCTTCATCAGCCACAGAGCCTCGACGCGGGGGAGGCTGGCCGTGACCTCGTCGACGACGATCACCCCTGCTCCCTGCGACCACAATCTCGCGGTCGCCACGAGAGCACGTTCGCCGAGGGAGAGGTCGCGGAGCAACGTACGTGGGTCGATCTCCCCGAGCCCCACGAAGGCGAGCAGGTCGACCGCCGTGCGGTGTTCCCCGGCGATCGAGATGAAATGCTTGGACGCCTTATTGCCCAGGAAGAGATTCTCGGCCACGCTCAGATCATCGAACAGACCGAGATCCTGATGGATGACGCCGGCGGAGACGGGGAAGGCCCCGCCTCCGAACCGGACCTCACCCTGATCAGGCTGTAGGACGCCATCGAGGATCTTGATCAGGGTGGATTTTCCCGCCCCGTTGGGTCCCAGCAGCGCGACGAACTCGCCTTTGCGCAGGGTGAGGTCGACGTTGTCAAGTGCCGTGAAAGATCCGTACCGCTTTGTGAGACCTCGGCACTGCACCGTCTCGTCACCGTCGACAGACGGGTCACCCTGGCCGTTGCAGGCGCGGCTCGTCGGCTCGAGCATCAGGAAGACAGCCCCCACAGCGTCTTGAACTTGCTCTCCATGTCCTCGGGGGCCCACTGACCGTCGGCATCCACGTACTTCGCAGCGTTCTGCTTCGCGATCGGCGGGGCTGGCAGCGAACCGTAGTCTTCGACCGGCATGTCGTTGAAGATTCGAGCCAGGGTGTCGACGACCGCGTAGGAGATGAACGTTTGGGAGACGATGTTGCCACCGACGAGAAGCGGCGTGTGCACTCCATCCCTGATCCACTCTGATTCCGGCTGGTTGCCGTAGGTGTCGAAGACCTTGAAGTCGGTCCGACCCGCCTGCTCGGCCAACGTGATCACCTGCGTCGTTGCCGCGGAGAACGGCCCGACTACGGCGTCGAGCTTTCCGGAGGGGTACTGGTTGAGCATGTTGACGAACACGGGCGGGGCGGGCTTTCCGAGGTCTGCAAACGTGAGGTTCACAGTGTCGACCTGGCAACCCGGACACTGATCCGCGAACGCCTTCTTCATCGTGTCGATGTTGTCCACGATGCTCGGGTTCTCCTCCACGTTGACGAGGACGATGGTTGCATCGGGCTTGTCGACCGACGCAACCACCAACGGGACGAGGAACTCGGCCAGCGAGTCGGCGGTCGCCGCAATAGAGGTCACCCCCTCTGGCATTTCTTCAGGCTCGCACATGTTGCAGATGATGGGGATGTTGGCCTCGCGCGCCTGCTTGAAGGCCTCTGGGTTCTGCGACGGATAGATCGAATCCAAGACGATGGCGTCCGTGCCGCTCAGAATTGCCTGCTGCATCAAAGTCCCTTGCGCCGCGGGACTGAACTTGCCGTCGAGTGGTCCGGTCACGTCCCATCCCGTCTCCTTCAAGATGTCAGCGCGGGCGTTCGTGATCTTGTCGTTGCCGCCGGCTGCGATGCCGCCGGAGATGTAGGTGACCTTGTGGTCGCCGTCGACCTTGACCGGAGTGGTGGGGTAGGGAAGGGGGTAATCCTTCGAGAGCAACTCATCCAGCACGCTGCCGGCACCGCTCGATGAGCCGCCAGAACTGGCCGAGCTGCCTGTATCCGTCGTCCCGCTCGATGAGCCGCCAGAACTGGCCGAGCTGCCTGTATCCGTCTTCCCGCTCGACGAGTCGCTGCCGCAGGCTGCCAGTCCGAGCACTGCGACGACGACAAGCATGGCGCCGGCCCTCAACATCGTCCGGTGTCCCCTGACTCGTCTGCGCAGTCCGTTTCCGAACGGGTTGAACTGATTCATCGTGTCTCCTCTCGGATCTTGGTGCGACGAGCATCTACAACGCCGTAGCGCCGCGGACCTCACGCCCCCGTGTGTTGACGCCCAATCATACATGTTGTGCGACTGCTGCGCCAGTACACTCCGGTTTCCCGAGCTGCATGGCGAGAAAATGACCGCAATTCCGGTTAGTGAGCCAAAGCGTGCCGGTCGTCGTGATCACTCTGGGTGTCATCGGGTGCTTGACGGCTATGCAATTCGACCTGAGTCTCGCGTCCAACGCGTCGCTCGCGATCGGGGTTAAGCCTTGGGTTAAGCCGGGGTTAACCCCGGGTTAACCCGGGCTAACCC
>JAYURF010000494.1:0-9619 GCA_043756365.1 Acidimicrobiales bacterium | reverse complement strand
ACCCCGCTGCCGACGCAACCGAACCCGGATTGCACGACCGAGAACCTCGCTGCCAGCCCGGTGGCGGCGGGCTCGGTCGGATTGTTCGAGGGCGGCGGAAGGTCGAGATGCGGGGTGTACCGACCCGAGCACCTGTGCCGGATGCGCACGCTCGGCCAGCCGTTCTGCCACGTGTGCGTGCGGGCTATCCGTCGGCGACTCGCTCCGTTCATGCCCGTCGCCACCGGTCCGCGCCTCGGGGTGCAGTTCACCGGCACGGTGCTCGCGAGGGTCACCCAACGGTGGTTCACCTACGACTGGCCGGCGTGTTGGAACGTGGTCTGGACTGTCACGACGTCGACCCCGGTCACACCGGGCCCAGGCCTCGATTGGCAGGTCCGTGTGGAACGTTCGAGCCGAGAACGGATCACCTACTGGATCGACGTCGAGAACTTGACGTCTACGCCGATCGATGTGTCAGCGCGCTACGCCATCGTGGCCGAGTAGCCGACCACCGTACGAAGGAGCATGCGATGCGAGTTGGAGTGCAGTTCACCGGCACTGTCGGCGCCAATACGAGCGGCCGATGGTTCACCCACTCGTGGCCGCCCGACTGGAACGTGGTGTGGACCGTCGTGCCGACCACACCGGCGCCCGGCGTGCCGCAGATCGAGTGGGACATCGAAGTCCAGCGCGCATCTGCTACGGCGATCACCTACTGGATCGAAGTGAAGAACCTGACTGCGGCTCCCGTCGCGGTCGAGGGACGATTCGCGGTGTTGCCGTGACCCGCGATGCCCTGTTGTGGGATGAGTCGCTGCAACCAGCGGGGCGCAGCGGCAGTCCGACCAGCGTGCGCAGTTCGCAGGATGGTTCGATGCCCAGTTCGTCCCGCAGCAGGGCGCTGTAGCGGTCGAACTGGCGTCGAGCTTCTGACACGTTGCCTTCGGCAAGGTGTGCCGACACGAGCAGGCGCTGTGCGCTCTCACGCAACGGCTCGGCCGAAACGGCCATGAGCCCGACATCGACGGCCTCACCGTTACGGCCGGCGCCGCACAACTTCTCGCAGAGAGCCTCGAGGGCATGCACGCGCAGTTGCCGGAGACGCTCGCGTTCGGCCTCGATCCACTCCTCGTCCCAGTCGGGCAGCAGGTCGCCGAGCATCACGGTCGGATCGGTGTCGCACTCGTCGAGTTCGGTGTTGGGCCGGATCAAGTTGTGGGCCTGGCTGATGAGGTGACGCAGATCGATGTCGACGTCCGGCGAGAGCGCCAAGTATCTCCCGTCGGCCACCAGCGAGCCGCCGAGCACCTGGCGGGCACGCCAGAGCGCGTTGCGAAGGTTGGCGGCTGCTCGCTCCTCGGTCGTGTCCATCCACAAGATGGTGGCCACGTGCATACGCGGCTGCGGGCGGTCTTGCACCGCCAAGAAGGCGAGCACGCGCTCGACGTTCACCGGCACGGTGACCCCGACCCGGTCCACCCGAAGCTCGAAGCAGCGCATCACCCTGAGTTGCACGGTCGTTCCGGTTGCCATGGCTGCTCCGTTGATCTCCCAACCCTTGGACCCATTCTTCAGTTCGCCCGCACCGAAGTCAAGCGAACACTCAGCGTGAACGATTCCAGCCTGTCGACTACGGCCCCAAGAGCGACAGCGGAACGACGGCGATCCCGTCTTGCCGTCGGTACGCGGGCGCGAGCGCGAGCGCGAGCAGAGCGCTGCCGTGCGAGGTCGCAATCGGCCAACGGGGGTCATCGGAGAGAACGACGACCCGGAGCCCGCGCAGTCGTGTCGACCCCGGATCACCGAGCGGCACGGGCATGCATGCGTGGTCGATGCCGTCAGGCGAGCCGCGATGGCCGGCTGATAGCTGGCGTGCGGCCCAGCCGGTGTGCGATCTGCGCGTACACCGCAGGGTGGTTGAGTAGGTCGAAGTGATCGATGCCTCCGATGTGTTCCACGTTCGCAAGGTCGAAGGACGAGCGTTCCACACGGACGTCGCCGGTCGCGCTGCGGTAGCGCACGAGGAGATCGCCGAGCAGGTACCCGACGGGATGCCGACGGTCGCGCGTGACGGTGGCCCCGATGAACGACCAATCCGCGTGGCGCAGAAATGGCACGTCGGTGTCGGTACCCAGCCCGTGTTCGAGGTCGCGAATACCGTCGCTGCGATCGTCGAGAAACCGGGCCAAAGGTTGCGTCACACCGATCCGTGAAAGTGTGGGCACGAGCCGGTCGACACCACGAGCGAGCGGTGCCCCGAGATGCGGTGTGCCCAGGCAGACCACGTGGCGGACACTGGTCGTCCATGCGTGCCCCGCCAGGTCCGCGTCGTGGCACGCCTGGCGTACGACGAGCCCGCCCATCGAGTGCGCGACGAAAGCGACCTCGTGCACCGGTACCGGCCACGCATCGACAAGCTCGGTCATCAGCGCGCCGAGCAATCGGCCGTTGTCCTCGACTCGCAGGCCGGTGTTGTAGCGCAGGTACACCGGCGCCCAGCCCAGATCGGTTTCCAACAAGGATCCGTAGGTGATCGTTGGGTCGCCGTGCTGGGCCTCGGCCCGGCGTCGCCACGACCGGTCGCTTTCGCACAGGCCGTGCACGAAGATCACGAGCTTGCCGCCCGCGTCGGGGATGGCCGACTTGATGGCATCGGCGCGCATCGGGAGGTCTCCGGCGCCGGACTGGTCGCGGAGAGACATCGTGACTGCCAGTTCGGGGTAACGCTTGGCGATCTCGTCGCCGCGCAGGCCATTCAGCGCGCTCAGCCAGCCCGACGACCGAGGAGAGCTGTTCCAACTCGATTGGTCGTCGCCCTTGCCGGCGACGACTGCGATCGCGGCACCGAGGCGCGGTGCAAATGCGTGGCCGGCTCGAACCGCCGCGTATGCGCCGCGCGCGATGACGTCGTTCAGTGCGCGCGCTGGCTCACCGGCCGGGCCCATCGCGGTGAACGTGCGGTCGGCGATGGAGCGATGGACATGGGCGACCGCTCCCACCACACCGGCGAGAGCGTCGCCTGTCATCCGTCCGGCGGACACGAGTTCGTTCTTGGTAGCCATCTGACCTCCGAGTACGTGGTGGTGCATATCGACCAGACCATCGCCGCACTGTCGTGCGGCTGGCATGCTCCGTCATCACACTGACAGATCAAGGTCGAATCGAATGGCACTTGGGTCGCCGGCGAATCGGCCGGTGCTGATGACGTGGCGCCCTGACGGCGGCCGCCAGCTCCTCCGCGAACTGTCGCGGGTGGCGAGCCGTTCGAGCGGCACGATGATCTCGAACAGCGTGTCCGCCCCTGCACGCACTTCGACTCGTGCGAATCCCACCAGCCGCGCTGGCGCGCCGGGGTCGGGGAGTTCGGCGTACACCTGGACGACGTCTGCGCCATCGCGGTCGCCGGTGTTGCGGACGGTTCCGCGCACGACAACTGATGTGGCGTCTGTCGATGTCTCGACGCCGATGAGGGCAAACGTCGTATAGGCCAGCCCGAAGCCGAACGGGAAGGCGGGCTTCGCTCCATCGCGTGCGGCCCGCCACCATCCGTGCCAGCGGTCGTAGGTGAACGTGGTCGCATCGGCGTCGAAGGCCGGCAGGTCGGCTTCGTCGACGGGAACCGTGAACGGCAGTCGGGCCGAGGGGTTGACGGTGCCGACGAGGACGTCAGTGAGGCCAGGTCCGGCCTCGGCGCCGCCGTACCAGGCCTGCACAACGGCGGGCACCGCGTCGATCCACTCGGTGGTGATGACGGCGCTGCCCGCCTGAATGACGACGACGGTTCGGGCGTTGGCGATCGCGACCGCCCGGATCAGTTCGACGTCGGCTGGTGCGAGCCGCAGTGATGTGCGGTCGCCCCCGACGCCGAAGCCCGTGCCGCGGGTGACGAGGTGGGGCGGCTTTGTCGTCACTGGCAGCGCCGCATTCGCCTGCTCGTAGCGGGCGACGACGTCGGGTTCATCGGCGGTCGGGAACAGGGACCCGAGTGAGGGCTCGGTCGCCCCGATGTACTCGCCCTCGTCGAGAAACGTGTATCCGACCACGACGATCGCGACGTCAGCGGTCTTCGCTGTAGCGGCGGCTGCTACCGGGTCGCTGCCGTCGTCGTACACCACTTCGCTGCACGCTGCTCGCAGGCCGTCGAGGACGGTGTGGCACTCGAGGTCCCATACATCGCTCGATCCACCATCGCCGACGTTGACCGTGTCGGCGAGACGGCCGAGCACGGCGACACGCAGGTCGTCACGGGCGAGTGGAAGCGCAGGGACACCGAGAACGGGGTTGTTGCGAAGCATCACGACCGATCGTGCAGCGACCTCGCGTGCGAGGGCACGGTGTTCGGCCGAGCCGACCACGTCCAGGGGCGGAGCAGGTGTGGTGAGGACAGCGTCGAAGCGCAACAGCGTGGCGATCACGCGCTCGACGGAGCGGTCGACGTCGGACCAGGAAGCGTCGCCGCTTTCGAGTGCCCCGGCGAGGTGCTGTGCTCGGACCATCCGGTGTGGCATCTCGATGTCGAGTCCGGCCGTCAAGGAGGTTGCGGCGTCGCGTAGGCCCAAGATCCAGTCGCTGATGACGAATCCGTCGAAGCCCCACTCGTTGCGGAGGATGTTGGTGAGGAGTTCGTGGCTCTGGCCGCACCACTCGCGGTTGACGCTGTTGTACGCGGACATCACCGAGGCGACGCCCTCGTCGATGATCCTGCGGAAGTGCGGGAGGTAAACCTCGTGGAGCGCAACATCGTCGACCTCGATGTCGACCGAGAACCGCGCATTCTCCATCGAGTTGCAGGCGAAGTGCTTGACGCAGGCCATCACGTGGCGTTGCAGGCCGCGGGTCAGTGCTGCGCCGAGCTCACCGACGTGATGGGGGTCTTCGCCGTAGGTCTCCTGCGCCCGGCCCCACGCCGGGTGGCGGAGCAGGTTGACGCAGACGGCACCGGTGAGGTTGGCGCCGAGGGCGCGCAGTTCGAGCCCGATCGCTTCGCCGATGCGTTCTTCGAGTTCCGGATCCCATGTCGCCCCGCGGGCCATCGTCACCGGGAAGCAGGTCGCGTTGCCGATCACGGCGCCGCGGGGTCCGTCACTAAACCTGATACCGGGGAGTCCGACCCGGTCGACCTTGCCGGCGATGAACGGTGCCTTGTGGTAGCCGTCCTGGTTGGTCATGAACCCGAGTCCTGCCCACGTGGGTGCGTCACCGTCGAGACACCACAGCCGCTCCTCCGGTGTCAGCGTGGCCACCAGGGCGCGGGCGACTTCGTCAGCCGGCTCGCCGGCTGCGATGGCGAGTCCTGCTTCGTCGAATGTGGGGATCTTCACCGGAGCATCTTCGCACTCGTTGACGCGTCGACGACTCGACGATTCGCGACGTTGTTCGAGCGGGACCGATACCTGTCCGAGGGAATGAAGGCGACGTGACCCTCTGCTGTGATACTTGGGATGTCTGACCGGCGTGCGTCGCCTGCTGTTTGCGCCTCGGCACGCGGGCCGTCGTAGATGAGCGAGGTGTCGTATGTCGGGGTGGATGAGCGCAGTTGGTCGTCGCTTCGATGCGGTGGCTCGGGTGATGCGTCAGCGCGACCTCCGCCGGCTGCAGCTCGGGTGGACTGCGTTCTTTCTCGTTGACGCAATGTCGATGGTGGCGTTGTCCGTGTGGGCTTTCGATCGCGGAGGCGCTTCTGCGGTGGGCCTTCTCGGTGTTGCTCGGTTGCTGCCCGGCGCGATCGCGTTGCCGTTCGGGGCCTGGGCTGCCGACCGGTTCTCGCGCCGACTCGTGGTCACGGCAGTGTTCGTTGCAATCTCGGTTACTCACGCGATGATCGCGATCGCGTTGGCGTCGGATGCCCCGGCCGTCGTCGTGTACGTCCTCGTCGCAGTGAGCAGCGTCGCCGCGACTCCGTACCGGTCGGCACACCTCGCGTTGGCGCCTCTCGTCGCGAGGGCGCCTTCGGAGCTCGTCGCGATGAACGTGACGGCGGGAACGCTCGAAGGTCTGGCCACGTTCGCCGGACCGGCATTGGCTGCGCTGTTGTTGTTCCGAACGGACCCGTGGTGCGTTGTGGTCACAGCCTCCGGTGCGGCGGCCGCGGGCTGCATCGCCGTCTCAGGCATCCGCGTCGATGTCGATCCCTCGAAGTCGGTGCGACGCACGCGCGAACCTCCGCTCGACGCCCTCATCGGTGGGGTCACAGAGTTGCGCGAGAACACCGACACGGCCGTCGTCGTCAGCTGCTTCGTGGCGCAACTCCTGGTCCGCGGTTTCCTCACCGTACTATTGGTTTCGGTCTCGTTCGACCTTCTCGCGCTGGGTCGCAGCGGAGTCGGATGGTTGGCGGCGATCATCGGTATCGGCGGCATCGGCGGCGGGTTCTATGGAGTCGTACTCACCCGCCGCCGGCAGCTCGGGCGACCCTTCGCTGTGGCGCTCAGCCTGTGGGGATTGCCCATCGCTCTGATCGGCCTCGTCCCGAACACAGCAGTCGTCGTCGTCGCCTTGCTCACGATCGGGGTCGGCAACGCAATCCTCGATGTATCCGGTTTCACGCTGATCCAGCGGCTCGCCGCCGACCGAAGTCTGGGCCGGGTCTTCGGTGTGCTCTTCACGTTCGGAATCGCCCTGGGCGGCCTCGGCGCGCTCACCGCGCCGGTGCTCGTGGCCGCGCTCGGGCTGAGGCCGGTCTTGGTCCTCGTCGGAGCGGTGCTGCCCGCCCTCGCCCTTGTCCTGCTGCCTCGATTCCGTGCAATCGACGAGCACTCCGAGCCCCTCCCGGAGCTGTTGTCGTTGTTCTCCAACATCGCGCTGTTCGCACCGCTGCCACCCACGACGATCGAAAAGATTGCGGCCCGCTGCTCCACGGTCGACGTGTCAGCAGGCTCCGTGATCATCAGCGAGGGCGACAACGGTGATCGTTTCTATGCCGTCGTCCGGGGACAGGTGGAAGTCCGACGAGGCGCGATCGCCCTGCGAACGCTGGGCCCCGGTGACCACTTCGGTGAGATAGCGCTGTTGCGCGACATCAACCGCACCGCGACGGTCGTCGCTTTGTCGGACGTTCACCTCGCGACGCTGGACACGACCCAGTTCCTCGATTCGTTGGCGAGCAGCGAAGCTGCTTACGGCATCGCCTGGCAGATGACAGCGGAAATGATGGACGGTCGCTGTCACAACCCGCGGCCCCAGACGTGACCTGCTGCACGCAGTTGTTGGTCGGACGCGACAAGCGCGCTTGGGCAGCCGACGATCAACTGGTCGAGCTAAATGGGCATGTGGCGTCGGGATGCCAATCAGGGAACCAGTCGTAGGCGACTCCGGGGGTGGTGAGTTCGATGATGCCGCCGCCGGTGCCGTCGGAATATCCGGCCGAAGCGAGAACGAGACCGCCGGTGAACGGGCCAGAGCTGTCGGGGTCGGTGTCGGTCGTCCACACGAGGCACGCTTCATCGGGTGTGGCGGACGGCGTCGACCACGCCGGCGGCCAATGATCGTTCGACGGGCTGCGACTGATCAGCAACGGGGCGGTCGTCCGTATCGGGTTTGCGTCGATCAGTTCGACGACGTAGATCTGCTCATCCCAGTCCGATGCCTCACCTGTGTAGGCGTTCGGGGACGACACGAACGCGATTCTGCTGGATCCCGGTTCGGCGGATGCCTCTGATGCGTTGGTCAGATCCGATGGATCATCGCCGAACCCGAGCAGGATCGGACGGTCGTTTGTGCCATCCGCATGGATCGCCCGTAGATCGGTCTGTGATCCCGCGCCGACGAACTCTCCACTCGTGTACACGACAACGTTCGCGGTGGCCAAGCTCGACCATGCAGGCCAGCTGCCTGCTACCAAGCGGCGGTCTGTACCGCTGGCGAGGTCGACGATGTGGATGAAGCCGTCGTTGGTATACGCCAACCGAGTGCCATCTGGTGACCAGGCCAGTCCGGTGAACGACAACACGGCGGTATCCCGCAGCATCGTCAAGGCGGTCCCGTCCCGAGAGGCTGTCCACACCTGCGAGGTCGTGCCGTCGAGCGTCCAGATGAACGCGACCTTTTCGCCGTCGGGCGACCATCGAGGTTCGAGAAGCGCACCGGGGCTGTCGGTGAGCTGGATCAGCCCAGTGCCGTCGGGGTTGACGACGTACAGCTCGAAGTCAGGTATCTCAGTCTCAGCGCCGGCCGGGGGAGTTGCGTGTCGATTCGAGCTGAACAGGATCGTTCCGGGTGGCGCAGCCGTTATGAACCTCGGGCCGGCAGTTGGCACAGCCGTGTCCGCTCCCGACGGCACACCCTCATCGTCGCTGCAACCGGCGAGCAACAGGGCGACGATCACAAAGGCGTTCGCTCGCACACTCAATTGTCGCGCGCCGGCTTCGTCGCGGTTCACGCAAGGCAGGAGCGTCGAAGCGGGAGACGCGGCCCGATTCGGGTTGGTCACCGGTCAGCGGGTCGATGCCGACGTAGGCGACGACGTAGAAGCGTTCGATGCGTTCGGCGACGTCGCCATGGTGACGTGATCGGCAGCTGAGCCGTTCGGAACCAACCGGTCGCGACGCCTCCGGAATTCAGTCGCGCCCGGACCGAGCTGTGGTGGCACGATGTCGGAGTGGCACAGCGAGCACGAACGGTGGAGGAGACGGCGCGGCTCATATCGCTGTGCTTCGATGCGACCGATCTGCTGTCGCAGGCGCGCTTCTGGGCCGAGGCTCTTCGCTGGAACATCGACGACGAGACCACTGATGAGGTCGGTCTCCTGCCGACAGATGGCACCGGCTTCGGGATCCTCTTCGAGCCGGTCGCGAGTCAGAAGTCGGGGCAGAACCGTCTGCATCTCGATCTGACGACCACATCGATCGATGACCAGAACGAAACGGTCGCGAGGTTGATCGGCCTCGGCGCCCGCCGCATCGACATCGGGCAGGACCCCGACGACAGTCAAGTCGTGCTCGCCGACCCAGAAGGCAACGAGTTCTGCATCATCGAGCCGGAGAACAACTTCCTCGCGACTTGCCCACGCCTTGGATCGATCAACTGCGACGGCACCCGGGCGGTCGGGTACTTCTGGAGCGAGGCGCTGGGATGGCCATTGGTCTGGGACCAAGATGAAGAGACCGCGATTCGCGCGCCCGACCTCGCCGGTCCCATGATCACCTGGAGTGGTCCGCCGCTGATGCCGAAGTTCGGCAAGAACCGGCTGCACCTCGACATCGCTCCCCCCGCCGGGGGCAGTCAGCAGGCCGAGGTCGAGCGTCTCGTCGCCCTCGGAGCGACACGAGCTGACATCGGCCAAGGCGATGTCGATTGGGTCGTGATGGCCGACCCCGACGGCAACGAGTTCTGCGTCCTGACCCCCCGGTAGGCGCGTCAACGCGACGAGAGATCGATGCACTCAAGGCGATCCTGCGCACGTGGACGCCGGAGCGCTCGCGCTTTGAACGAGACGCCGATTTACACGGTGAATCCGGACGGCTCGACCGAAGGTGCTGCACGCTTTGGGTATGCCCGTCGCGCTCGTCGTCTGATAGCGAGGACGGGAAGGGTCAGGAACGGGAGGCCGAGTGCAATCAGCACGATCGGCAGGATCAAGGCTCGGCTGTACGCCGCGCCGTCGCGCACTGTGGCATCCACCGTCCGGCCGACATCGGAT
>JAYURF010000493.1:0-9635 GCA_043756365.1 Acidimicrobiales bacterium | reverse complement strand
GTATGCGTCCGCGAGGCGGTGGTCTGAGGTGCTCTCAGGCGACGTCGAGGTAGGCGCGCAGGGCGCGGCGGATGATCTCGCTGCTGTTTGTGTCGTCGGCTTCGGCACGTGCCTCGATGGCCGCACGGAGTTCGGGATCGAGGCGAACCGGGACGACCTCGGCTGGTGCCGAGCCCAACAGGGGACGACCGCGACGACGCCCTGTCAACAACTCGATGTCGTAGTCGGCGGTCTCGACGTCGGAGGCGAGTGCCTCGATGTCGGCTTCGGTCAGGGTCTTGCCCGACTTGGTGCGATAGGTGTTGTTGGTCATTCGGGTCCCTCCTCTCCGGGCAGGAGTTCGTAGAACTGGCGGCGCAGCTTCATTGCGTGGATGGCGAGCGGCCGGTCGTCGGCGAGCAGCAGCACGATCACCTCGAGCAGATCCCCGGACGAGTCCGGGCCGATGACGAGAAGCTTGGGCGGGTCGGCGTCGGGCTCGAGATCGACGAGATGATCGGGTGATCGACCGCATGAAGAACATCGTCAGCGGTGAAGCCGTGTTTGCCTGCGGAGCGGTGGACCTCCATCGCCAAGAGCGTAATACGAAAATGTGCTCCTTGGTCAGCAATGCTGCCGCCGGCTTCCCATCGTCGCCTCGAAGCCCCTGACCGTCAGTACCCACCAGCGCCGATCAGGGTCAGAGGTCGTCGATGTAGTTCTGTTCGACTTGAGCGTTGACGATGGGCCCCAGTGTGGGGTCGCCGCCGAGGGCGTCGATTACTTGGGCGACCATCAGTGAGTCGCCGTCGACGACCCAACTGTTCGGGTCCCAGGATCGGGAGCGGACCATGGCTTTTCCGCAATGGAAGAAGCACTCCTCGACGCTGACGTCGGTGCACAACAGGGAGGGTTTGCCTCGTGCGCTGAGCTGTTCGAGCAGCGCCGGGTCGTTGTTGAGGGAGGCGGTGCCGTTGACTCGGAGTGTCTCTCGTTGGCCGGGTACGACGAAGATCAGCCCGATTCGTCCGGTGGCCAAGATGTTGTGGGGGCCGTAGGCGAGGTTGTTGCCCTTGCGTTCCGGGATCAGCAGCGATTGCTGGCTGACGACGTGGACGAAGCCGGGGGCATCGCCCTTGGGCGAGACATCGATGCGACCGTCACGGTCGACGGTTCCCACAAAAATCAGCGGTGACTGGGCAATGAACGCGGCCGCCGAAGCATCGACTCGATCGCCGACCTTGGCCAGCACGAAATCCGGAGGCTCGCCGAGAATCGCGGTGACCTGGTGCTCGCTGGTGAGCTGGAATGTGTTCGGGCTCGTTGCCATGCCCACACTGTTGCACCGGCCATACGACAACATGGCGTCGGTGTTTCCAGAGCGCTTGCGATTTTGCAGGAGTCAGCTCCCGAGGATTTCTCGCCCGACCAGTTCGGTCAGTTGTAGATTGGCGGGATCAAGACCACGATCTGGCGCGGCCTTGTCGGTCAGTACCGCATCGATGATCTGGTCGAGGCGAAACGATCGGGGTTCCTTCCTCAAGCGGCACCCCGAGCTAACCGAGACCGTCATCCAATCGGACACCACGCCCACAGGTACCAGTGCGGGCGAACGCCCAACACCGCAACGGGCTCCACCGTGCGCGTCGAGGCATCGACGGCCTTGGGTCGTCAGCGCGGTCGGCCGAGCAACGCGCTCATATCGGTATGTACACGGCGGCCGCAACCGGGATTTGCTCCCGGGAGGAAACGGCCTCTTCCCGCTCGTGGCGCGTGATAGCCACGGACGCTCGGTTGGCGCGGGCTCAGCCGGGCTTCGGCGGTGATGCATCTTCGAGGATCTCGACGGCGGCTGAGTGAGAATCGTTCGAGTCGAGAAAGGCGATCAGCACGCTGGCATCGACGACGATCATTCGGGCCAGTCCTGACGGAGGTCATCGAGGTGGCCCGCCGGGTACAGACCTGGGAAGCGTCCTGCGCGGCTACGCACGGTGTCGCGACGTCGGTCCTGCTGCTCGGCGATCGGTGCCGCATCTCTGACGAGGGGTATGCCTCAGCCCTATCCGGCGGTGCGCACCACTTGCGCGTCGACGCCTGAGTCGCCGACGGCTATGCGATGCCGTGACTGCCGGCGAAGTCGGCGTCGTTGGTATCAACCGTCGCGGCCGTGCGCCCCGGTGCGGTCTGATAGGTCCAGTAGAGGTTTGTGTGGGCAATGACCTGGTCCGGTGGCGGCGCACCCCACTCGGTCTGGTCCTCGGTCGTGTGGGCGTCCCTGACAAGGGTTGCGTCGTATCCCCTGACGAACGCGCCGTGGAGCGTCGAGCGGATGCACGCGTCGGTCTGGGCACCGACGACGACGAGCCGCCCAACTCCGAGATCCGACAACACGGTCTCGAGGGTGGTGTCTTCGAAGGAGTCGCCATAGTTCTTGTCGACGCGTGGCTCGGTGTCGCGTGGCGTGAGTTCGGAGACGATCTGCCAACTGTCGCTGCCCCTCGCGAGCTCGTCATCGGAGTGCTGGACCCAGACAACGGCGATCTGTTCCTGGCGTGCCTTCTCGACCAGCGTGGCGACGTTGGCGACGACCGAGTCGCGTTCGTATGCACCCTCGACGACGCCTCGCTGCACGTCGACGACGAGCAGCGCAGTGTTCGGCCGGCTTTTGAGCGTGGTCATGGCTCCTCCTTGGTCATGATCGACCATGATTGGCTTGGTCTTCGAAGGCTACTCGGCGGACTCGAGACCCGGATTCTGTCCGGGCGAACGACCACGTCGACAGGATCGAGCACGATGAAACCCGCGCCAACTCGGCGTCCGTGACCATCACGCGCCACCACGACGCGCGCGGGACACGAACCCAGCCGAAGCCCGTTGAAATCCCACGCCAACCGGGCATCCGTGACCAACACGCGCCACGACGGCGCGCACGGGACACGGACGGCGGCGCTGGGGCTCGCTGGGGGTGGGTCGCCGGGTTTCTACGTGCATGATTTGCGGTCGAGGAACTGCTCGCGGCAGATCACTGTGCCGATCTCGTCCGGGGGCGACTGCCGCGACGTATCTCCCGACGCCGAGGCCGCCGGCACGAGCGACTCAACCGATCACGATCAACCGTTCGTACACGAACTCGTGTTTGAGGAACGACGTCTCGCGTTCATGACCGGTAGGTGGCTGTATGAGGGGTGACATCTGCAGCAACCGCCAGCCGTCACGGAGTGCATCGACTCCGTTGTCGTAGGGAGGGTCGCTTTCCGGCTGTGGGCCAACACCCGAGGTTCCGTCGTGGAACGACCATCCGAGCGTGTGGCTGTCGAGCGCCGAACTGGCTAACCACAGCACGAGCACTTGCTGACGCGTCTCGCTCACACCGACTCCAGTGCGGCCCGGCGCTCCGTGCGAGTCAGGTACCAGTCGACGTCGAACCCGTCATCTCCCGTGAGGTACCGCCACAGCAGCGTTCGCTGAACAATCTCGAGTCGATGCACGGACGGCTCGTACCAGGGTTCGCTGCCGCGCAACCGCGCCGCCACGGCGGTGGCGTCGGTGCGTGCAAACATGTGGTCGTCGGCGCGCATCCGAGCGTCGAGGTCGCTGGTGTCCCACAGGCGCAGTTGGCGCACCGTCGGGTTGAGCCGCACCTTGCCCATGACCCGTTGAGTCGTGCTGGTGTTCGGGGCGCCGGCGTGCCACAGTCCGTGATGGAAGATCACCACCGTGCCAGCGGGTCCGGCGAAGAACTGTTCCCCGGCGAGATGCTGGTATCGGGCGATGTCGTCCATGTTCACGCGGCGAAGGTGGCTGCCGGGCACGAAGCGCGTGCCGCCGGCTCCGGGGGCGACATCGTGGGGGAACCAGAACAGTTGGATATCGAACGCAGAACCGGCGTCGATGATCGCATCGCAGTGCAGACCTTGTGCGCCAAGGTCGCCAGCGGCCTTGAGATGCACGAAGTGATGATCGACGTCGGGATCTGGACCAACGAGGGAGGCGATCGCGCCAGCGATCACGGGGACGCGCAGCATTCGGCCGACCGCGGAGTCGGGCGGGTAAGCATCGCCCAGCGGTGTCCCGGAACGAGGCGTCGTCACGTCGTTGTCGCTGTCGGTTGAGCCGTCGTCGGGCCGATGACTGCCGAGAAACTCGTCGAGCCATGCCCGGAAAAGGATCGGGAGTTCCTCCATCGCCTGGTCGTTGATGTCACCGGATACTGCCGAGTCGAAACGGAGAAACCCGCGCGACACGAACTCGGCCATCTGGTCTGTGGTGAGCAACGGAATCGGTTGGGACATGGATTCTCTTCTACCTCAACGATCGGCCGGAGTCGGAGTCGGGGCCACGGACACACCGACGGCCTGCGCGGCGGCCGTCAGCCGGTGGCCATTTCCGGTACGAGTGTCCCGTCTTTGGCGGGAGCCGCACTAAGGTCGGGGCAGGACACGACGAGGGGGATGGGCACCGATGACGATCACGGACTTCGCACTGGAATACTTCGCGCTCAAAGGCAAGAATGCGATCGTGACCGGAGGCAACAGCGGCCTCGGACAGGCATTCACACGTGCACTGGCCGCAGGCGGTGCCAACGTGTTCGTGCCGAGCATCATCGACGACGATCACGGCGCCGGCCACGATGACGACAACGGTGCCGGCGGCGGCGGGCAAAGCACTCGTGCCATGGTCACCGAAGCGGCGGTTCGCTACGAGTTCATGCACGCCGACATCACCCAGCCCGGCACACCCAAGCTGGTCGTCGACGCGTGCGTCGAACGCCTCGGCTCGGTCGACATCCTCGTCAACAGCGCAGGCATCTGCCCGCTGGCCGAGGTGCTCGATTTCGGTCGCCCCCAGTGGGACGCAACAGTCGCCGTCAACCTCACCGCGGCGTTCGAGATGAGCTATGAGGCTGCGCAGCGGATGGTGCCCCAGCGCAGCGGCAAGATCATCAACATCTGTTCGGTGTTCACGTTTCTCGGCGGGCGCCTCTCCCCGGCCTACGCGGCGACTAAGCACGGCATCGCCGGGCTCACCAAGGCGTACTGCGACGAACTCGCCCAGCACAACATTCAAGTCAACGGGATCGCCCCCGGTTACTACGCCACAGCAATCACGGCGAACACGCGAAGCGACCCCGAGAGCAGCCGGCGTGTAATCGATCACATCCCCGCCGATCGATGGGGCGAACCGGCAGACCTGATGGGAGCCGTCGTGTTCCTCGCCAGTAGGGCGTCCGACTACGTCAACGGCCACATCCTTTCCGTCGACGGCGGCTACCTCGTCCGCTAGGGCGTGGGATCGATCGCGGCGATGAACGGCCCGTACCTCCTCGGCATCGACTGCGGCACGCAGAGCGCGAAGGTCGTGATCTACGACGCGGCCGGCACCGCAGTGGCCAGCGGTCGGCACGCCCTGCGCCCAATGGACCGTCCACGCCACGGAGTCGCAGTCCACCCTGGTGACGACCTGTGGACCTCCATCTGCGCGGCAAGCCGCGAGGCGATGGCTGCCTTTGCCGGCGACCCGAGCGACATCGTCGGCGTCGGCCTGTGCCCGGTTCGCTGCTGCAAGGCGTTCCTGCGCGCCGACGGATCGCTCATCGAACCGGTCATCAGCTGGATGGACGACCGCGCCTACCAGCCGTACGTGCCCACTGATCCGGCAGTCGCCTACGCCACTACGGCGTCGGGGTACCTCGCCCACCGCTTCACCGGCGAGCGCCGCGACACCGCAGCGAACAACATCGCCCTGCAGTGGCCGATCGACACCGGCACCTGGCGGTGGAGCGACGACCCGGCGGTGCACGAAACTTTTGGAGTCAACCCAGCGATGTTGTTCGAGCTGCAGATGCCGGGCGATGTGATCGGGGCAGTCACGCTGCAAGCCGCCGCCGCGACCGGAATCCCGGCCGGTGTCCCCGTCGTCGCGACTGCAAACGACAAGGCCGTCGAGATGCTCGGTGCCGGCACGCTCGGCCCGTCGACGGCACTGGTGTCGCTCGGTACCTACATCGCAGCGATGGTGCACGGTCACGAGAACCACCGAACGCCGACCAACTTTTGGACCAACTTCGCATCCATCCCCAAGCGTTACCTGTATGAGAGCAACGGCGTACGCCGCGGCATGTGGACCCTCACGTGGTTCCTTGACGTCCTCGGTGTTGAGGTCGCCGAGCGGGCGATCTCGCTCGGGCTCACCCGCGAGGAGTACCTCGAACGCGAGGCAGCACCGGTGCCTGCCGGGAGCGACGGGCTGATGACCGTTCTCGACTGGCTTGCGCCTACCGATCAACCGTTCCGCAAAGGCGTGATGCTCGGTTTCGACGCTCGCCATACCCGCGGTCACATGTACCGGTCGATCCTCGAAGCGATCGCGCTGACGATGAAGCAGCACGTCGACGAGATGAGCGCTGAGGTCGGCATCGCCGTCGATGAGATCGTCGTGTCGGGGGGAGGGTCGGCCAGCGCGTTGTTCATGGGAATATTCGCCGACGTGTTCGCCATTCCAGCCTCACGCTGCACCACCACGGGGGGAGCGAGCCTCGGCGCGGCGATGTGCGCAGCCGCGGCGACAGGCGTGCACCACGACATCGAGACCGCTGTCGTGGCGATGGCCGGGGCACGTGAATCGTTCGCCCCGAACCCGGCCAACAGCGCTGTGTACCGACGGATGGGTGCTGGCGTGTACCACGACATCCGCACCTCAACCGACCCGCTCCTGCAGCGGGCCTACCCCATCTTCCACGGACCCGATTCGCCCGGGCAACCCGCCTGAACCAAGGAACCTCACCATGCCACTCACCCGCGAAGCCATCGTCGAACACCTCCAGCAGATCCTCGGAACCGAGCGTGTTGTCACCGACCCACAGACCCTACGCGAACGCAGCATCGACAACTTCCGCAAGCTGCAGAACATCTTCGGCGTGTACACGATGCCGGTGCCGGCTGCGGTGGTGATGGTCGCCAGCACGCAGGAGGCCGCCGCGGTGCTGGCCTTCGCCGACGAACACGGCGTCAACGTCGTGGCCCGCACGGGCGGCACCGCAACAGAGGGCGGACTCGAGACCCCGGTCGAGAACTCGATCGTGCTGGACGGTTCGCAGATGAACCAGATCATCAAGATCGACGCGTACAACATGCAGGCCACCGCCCAGTGCGGCGTACCGCTGCAGGTGCTCGAAGACAGCGCTCGGGCGTTGGGGTTGACGACGGGCCACTCGCCGCAGTCGAAGCCCGTCGCACAGATGGGTGGCCTGGTCGCGACGCGCAGCATCGGCCAGTTCTCGACCCTGTACGGCGGCATCGAGGACATGGTCGTGGGCTGTGAAGTGGTCTTCCCCGGAGGCCACGTGGCACGGATCAAGAACGTGCCGCGCCGGGCCGCCGGCCCCGACATCCGCCACATCGTGATCGGCAACGAGGGGGCTCTGTGCTTCATCACCGAGGTGACGGTGAAGCTGTTCCCGTACATGCCCGAAAACAACGTCTTCCTCGGCTGGACCCTGAAAAACATGGCAACCGGCTTCGCCGCGCTACGCGAGGTGATGGTCGCTGGCTATACACCTTCCGTCGCCCGCCTGTACGACCCGGAGGATGGCCAGTTGCACTTCTCCGACTTCGCCGCGCCGGATGATTGCGTCCTGCTGTTCATGGCCGAGGGCAACGCCGGGATCACCAGGGCGACCGCCGCTGGCATCGCCGAGATCGTCGCCCGCCATCCGGAATGCCAGCCGGTGGACAGCCACCTGATCGCCACGTGGTTCGACGATCTGGTGTGGGGCCCAGAAAAGATCACCCGCGAGGACGAGCGGATCCGCACCACTAGAAACGTCAACCGGACTACCGAGATCTCCGCCGACTGGAGCTCGATCAACGAGATCTACGAGCGAGTGCTCGTGCGGATCCGAGCTGAGATGCGCGGCATCACCCTGCTTGGCGGGCACTCGTCGCACAGCTACATCAACGGCACGAACATGTACTTCAACTACTTCTACGACCTGCTCGACTGTGAGCCCGAGGACGAAAACGACACGTACTACTTCCCGATCATCGCCATCATCTGCGAGGAGACGCTGCGCTGCGGAGGTTCCATCGTCCACCACCACGGCATTGGCAAGGCACGTGCCCGCTGGGTGCGCGACGAGTACGGCTCGTCGTACCCGATGCTCGAGGCCCTCAAGGGCGCCTTCGACCCCAACGGCATCATGAACATGGGCACGATCATCCCCGTCGGCGATGTCGCTCGGCCGCACTGAATCCGGCCCCGAGGTGCTGTGGGAGCCGCCGGCCGAAGCTTGCTACGCCAGCATGGTGGGACGGTTCATGGATGCAGTGGGGGAGCGGCACGGTACGCGCTTGGACGATTACGACGCACTGTGGCGCTGGTCGGTCGACAACCTGGAGACCTTCTGGGCCGAGGTGTGGGATTTCTTCGACATCCGGTGCGCGCAACCGTATGACCGGGTGCTGGCGGGGGAGATGCCCGCTGCCCGATGGTTAAGGACCCGACCGCGCTCGATGCCATCGCCACCATTGCGGCCACGCGAGCAACCAAATTGGGAGATCCTTCATGAGCAATGACGTGTTCATCGTCGACGCGGTGCGTACCCCGGTCGGCAAGATCGGCGGATCGCTCGCCGCGGTGCGGCCAGACGATCTCGCCGCGGGGGTGATCAGATCGCTCATCGAACGGCACGAGACTCTCGATCCGGCACGGATTGACGATGTGTACTTCGGGAGCGGTAACGGGGCGGGGGAGGAGAACCGCAACGTCGCCAGGATGGCGTCGCTGCTGGCTGGGCTACCGCCGAGCGTGCCGGGCTCGACCACCAACCGGCTGTGCGGATCGGGCCTCGATGCGGTGATTCAGGCCAGTCGCGAGATCGCCGTCGGCGACGCCGAGCTGTGCATCGCCGGCGGGGTCGAGTCGATGACCCGTGCGCCGTGGGTGGTGCAAAAGCCCGAGCAGGGATTCCAACGCACCGATCAAAACATGTTCTCCACCACGCTCGGCTGGCGGATGGTGAACCCGCGCCATCCCAAGCAGTGGACGGTGCCGCTCGGTGAGGGAGCGGAGATCCTGGCCGACGAATTCGCGATCACCCGCGAAGCCCAGGACGAGTTTGCGATCGCGAGCCACCACAAGGCTGCGGCAGCGTGGGCCGCTGGTCGTTTCGCGGGCGAGGTGGTGCCCGTCGACGGAGCGGCACTGAGCACCGACGAGAGCGTGCGCGGCGAGGTGTCGATGGAGGCGTTGGCTCGCCTGAGACCGGTGTTCCGCACCGACGGCAGCGTGACCGCCGGTAACGCGTCGCCGATGAACGACGGCGCCTCGGCGGTGATGCTCGCAAGCGGCACGCTGGTGGCCAGTGCTGGACTCGACCCGCTGTGTCGGGTGGTCAGCCGGGCGGTGTCGGGGATCGAGCCGCACCGCTACGGGCTCGGCCCGGTACAGGCGGGGCAGACTGCGCTCGACCGGGCCGGCATCGGCTGGGGAGATCTTGCCGTCGTCGAGCTCAACGAGGCGTTCGCCGCCCAGGCGCTGGCGTGCCTCGAATCGTGGCCGGAGCTCGACCGTGGCATCGTCAACCCCAACGGTGGCGCCATCGCCCTCGGCCATGCGATCGGCAGCTCCGGGGCCCGCATCGTCACCACCCTGGCCCA
>JAYURF010000492.1:0-9651 GCA_043756365.1 Acidimicrobiales bacterium | reverse complement strand
GTTCGCCCCCGCCGAACGAGAACAACTCGCTGAACTGCTGGAGCGCTACGTCGGTCGCGTGGACGACTTCGTCACCCACCTCAACCAGTAGTCCGCCGACCAAACCCAATCGTACATCAGTTCGACCCACATCAGCCCCAGAACCTATATTGCATATAGCTTGCAGAGGAAATCAGCGCGCGAACATCACCATCACCGATAGGTGGCGGCGCTCGCAGCTGTTCCGATGGTCCTCACCGACAACACCACCGCGCAACGCCCGCCGGTTCCCACGGTGGCGTAGGGTCGCTGCTGTGGCCGATCGAGACGCATTCGCAGCCGAGGCGATGCAGTACGCGCCACAGTTGTACAGCGCCGCGTTGCGCATGACCCGCAACAATGCCGACGCCGAGGACCTGATCCAAGAGACGTACTTGCGTGGTTTTCGTGGCTTCGGGAACTTCCAAGAGGGCACCAACTTACGTGCGTGGCTGTTCCGAATTCTGACCAACACCTACATCAACACCTATCGGGCCAAGCAGCGGCGCCCACAAGAGACCGAACTCGCCGATGTCGAGGACCTGTACATGTACCGTCGGCTCGGAGCGCTCGACAACGCGTCGAGAAGTGCCGAGGATCAGTTGTTCGATCTGTTCACCGACGACGAGGTGAAGCAGGCGCTCGAGGACCTGCCCGAGTCGTTCCGGTTACCCGTGCTGCTCGCCGATGTGGAGGGATTCGCCTACAAAGAGATCGCCGAGATGCTCAGCATCCCGATCGGAACGGTGATGTCGCGACTGCACCGTGGAAGAAAAGCGATGCAGCGGGCGTTGTTCGACTACGCCGTCGCGCGTGGGTTGACAGAACCCACGGCGGCCAGCCCCGAACCCCCAGTTCCATCAACGCCGGACCTGCCCGAAACTCCAGACCAGGAAGTGAAGACGTATGGCTGATTGCAACGAGACGCTTCGCGAGCTCGACCGCTTTCTGGACAGCGAGCTCTCGGACGAAACCCGTGTCGCGATTCACGGCCACCTCGAGGGCTGCCCCGACTGTTTGCAGACCTTCGACTTCCACGCCGAGCTGAAGATCGTTGTCGCCCAGAAGTGCCACAACGACGAAATGCCGCCCGCGTTGCTGGCCAAAATCGAGGCTTGCTTCGGCGAAGCGTTCAGCGACCTCGACGAATCCACCTGAACCGGGCGGCGGTGGCTACGCTGACTGGATGCTTGCCGCAAACATCTGGCACTGGTGGATCGGTGTACTGCTCACCCTCGTGTGCATCGTTGCCGTCGTCGTTGTTGTCGCCGCGTACCTGAAAGTCGTCACCGCCCAGCAGTACCCCGGCAAGCGAAACCGGCGCGGCGACGAAGACTGAACCGGCTTCGGCGGCTATCGCTGGCCTGCTGCGGCGGTGCACGTTCCCGCCCCCGACGACCGAGGTCACGTGTGCGGTGTCGGGAGGTGCCGATTCCACGGCTCTCGTTGCGCTCGCAGTTGCCTCCGGTTGTGTTGTCACCGCCGTGCACGTCGATCACGGTCTGCGCGCAGGTTCGGCCGAAGAAGCCGACCTCGTGGCGGCCACGTGCGCTCGGGTGGGAGCGACGTTTCGTCGTGAATCCGTCGACGTCACGCCTGGACCCAACCTGGAGGCCCGGTCGCGGGCGGCCCGCTACGCCGTCCTGCCGCCCGAGGTACTGACCGGTCACACGGCCGACGATCAGGCCGAGACCATCCTGCTCAACGTGCTGCGCGGCGCGGCAGGTTCCGGCCTTGCCGGGATGCGCCCAGGATTACGTCGGCCGCTGCTGTCGTTGCGCCGATCCGAGACCGAGGCGCTGTGCCACGACCTCGGCCTCTGCGTGGTCGATGATCCGAGCAACCGTGATCTGCGCTTCGCCCGCAACCGGATCCGGCACCGTGTGCTTCCGCTGTTGGCTGAGACGTCGGCGCGCGACCTCGTGCCGGTGCTGTGCCGCCAGGCAGACATCATCCGCGATGACACCGATCTGCTGGACGAGTTGGCTGCACTTGTCGACCCGACCGACGCCCGGGCTGTGGCGTCGGCCCCCGTCGCGCTCGCGCGCCGGGCAATCAGGGGGTGGCTCACCGAACTCGATCCGCACCGTCACCCGCCCGATCTGGCCACCGTGGCCCGGGTACTCGACGTCGCCGCTGGCACAGCGATCGCGTGCGAGATCTCTGGAGCGCGGCGGGTGCAGCGTCACCGCCAGCGCCTGTCGATCGTGCCCGATCTCTCGCAATCGCCCACCAGAAACGGTGAGCACTCGGGATAACGTGAGCCCCTTGCTACGAGTACGTTTCGTCCGATCTGACCAGTGAGTTCCTGATGCCACCTCGCCTTCGCGGGAAGTGGGCCCTTGGCATCACTCCGCGTAACTTCACCTGGATCATGAAAGACAAGCTCGCCATGTGCGAGCGCCCTGGGGGCTGTGGCGACAACCATCGCCGGGTCCGCCGCCAGGAAGAGATCATCTGGCTGCGCGAGAACGGTTTCGGCTGTCTGCTCAGCATCATCCCGGCACCTCACAACCTGCATAACTACGACGAGCTGTCGATGCCCTATCGGCACCGGCCATACACCGGCCTCGACGACCTCGGGGTGTGGTTGAAGAGCTTCTACAGCGAGATGAACGAACTGCTGGAACGTGGCGTAAAGGTCATCGTGCACAACGAGATCGTCGACGATCGCCTCGTCGGGATCATGGGTGGCTACATCCGTTGGAGCGGCCTCGTCGATGACCCCTCGCAGGCGATCACCGTGATCGAACGCATCGCCGGGCGCCAGCTCGATCCGTTCGGTCGTGAAGTCATCTTGATGGCCCCCAGCCTTCGCTGAGCGTTCCACCTGAAGCGCTCACCGGCGCACCTACAGTGTGCCGATGAGCTCCACCCCGGCGAACTGGTACCCCGATCCCACGCAACGCCATCAGCACCGGTACTGGAACGGCGCCGCCTGGACCGATCACATCAGTGACAATGGCGTCACCGGCACCGATCCGGTGAACGGCGCCGGCGCCCAAATCCACGGCGGCGCGTCAACCGGCCTGGACCGGCTCGACAGTGCGCTGTCAGTCGGCAACGAGGGAGACCCCGGCAAGATCGAACGGCAACTCGTCGGCGACGGCTCGTGGCGAAGCGCGAACCTCGGCGAGATGGCCTTCCAGGGCACGGGCAGCATCTTCGACGAACCGGTGCTAGTGGTCAACCAGAAGGCCAAGCTCATCGAGCTCAACAACCAGTACGGCGTGTTCGATCGAAGCGGCCGCCAGATCGCAGCCGTCAACCAGGTTGGCCAGAGCACCGCCAAGAAGATGATCCGGTTGGTGAGCAACCTCGATCAGTTCTTGACGCACAAGTTCGAGATCACTGACGCCTCCGGCGCGGTACTGCTGCGCATCACCCGCCCGGCCAAGGTGATGAAGAGCACTGTGATCGTCAGTGACGGCAACGACGCCGAGATCGGACGAATCGTGCAGGACAACGTGTTCGGCAAGATCCACTTCTCGTTGCAGGCCGGCGGCCATACGTACGGTTCGATCCGTGCCGAGAACTGGCGGGCCTGGAACTTCCGCGTCGAGGACCACACCGGGGCGGAGGTGGCGCGCATCACCAAGACCTTCGAAGGCGTCGCCAAGGCGCTGTTCACAACGGCCGACAACTACGTGGTGCAGATCCACCAGCAGCTCGCGCAACCGTTGAACTCGCTCGTCGTAGCCGCTGCGCTGTCGGTCGACACGGCACTCAAACAGGATTCGTGACGCTGGGCTGACGCATCGCTCTCGACGGAACGTTCAGGCCACCGCGACCACGTCGACGATCACGTCCACTGGTTGCAGGGCTGAGATGCAGACGGCCCCGTTACCGACCCGCACCGGAACGACCGCCGTCGTGACGCGCGCTGGCGACGTGGCGATCACAGTGCCGGCGCTGCGGCCCTCGCCGCACGGCACGGCGAACACTGAGCTTCCCGTCGCACCGGAAACCGTCGTGATCGACAGCACCACCGTTGTTGCGCCACCGGAAACGGGGACACTCACCGGGCTCAGGTGGACGGGCGACCCTGTCGAGCGGGAATCGAATAGGCGGGCCGGATCGACCGGGGCAGGAGCGTTCCCACCACCCCAGTTGCCAACCACGTCGACGATCACATCCGTCGCCGCCGTCGATGTGACGCACCACCCGGCGCTGTTGACACGCATGGTCATCGCGAACGACGACACAGGATCAGCGTTGAACGGAACTGCCCAACCGCCCTGCCCGCAAAACCCGATCGACAACGTGCCCGCAGAGACCGGATTGACGATCGTGACACTCACGGTCAGCGCCTGGGTTGCCGCGTTGACGCCGAGCGCGGCGGGTGTGATCGCAGCTTGCACCGATCCGCCGAGCCTGCCGCCGGTGTCGCGCGTATCGAGCGCACGCACCGCACTGACCGCCTGTACACCAACGCCCTTGGCAGAACGCGCGGCGACAACCTCTACCTTCACCCGGGCCGACGCGCTCACGGTGACACAGATCGTGCCGCCCACCACCTCGACGACCGAGGTGCCAACAGCGGTTCCGCCGGGTGGGAAGTTCAGCATGGACACCGCAGGTGCGCCGTTGTCGCACGGGTACGTGGTGAGGTAGCCGGCGGCTCCGGCGCTCTTGGCCGTCAGGCGAACGATCACTCCCGACGTGCCGGATGGGACCCCGGCAAGGTTGTCGACACGGATGGCCTGACGAGCGCCGCCGCTCAGCGCCCGACCGTTCCACGACGAATCGAATGCGGCTTTCGGACTGAAGAACTGCCACAGCAACCCGTTCGCTGGCGAGGCAACCAGGTTCGCTGCGGGCATCGGCGAGGCCGCAGGCAACGGCGCGGCGGCGGTAGCCGGGCCTGCGGCAGGAGTCGTGGTTGCCGCGGGGGTGATCGAGCTCTGCGGTGCGGGGGCAACGGTCGACGGTGTCGATGGCACGGCACCACCCGGTTGCGGGTAGGGCTCGGTGCGCTTGCATCCGTCGACGGCCTTGACGATCGCGGTTGGATTGATCGCTGCGCCACCCTTGGGGTGGATCTCGAAGTGCAGATGGGCCCCGGCCGCATTGCCGGTCCGGCCGACGTAGCCGATGATCTGGCCCGCCACCACTTTGGATCCAACTTTGAGATCGGGAGCGAACGCCGACATGTGCGCGTAGAAGTAGTAGGTCCCGTCGGCCCCGGTGAGCCACCATGCGTTGCCCGAGCGCGAGTTGGGCCGATCGAAGGTCTGCTTCGACAACTTGCCGTCCTGCACGGCGTAGATGTATGCACCGGCCTTGGCCATCACGTCGACTCCCTCGTGCACCCGGCCGGCACCTCGGGGGGCCATCCACGAATCACCGAACCAGCATGATCCCTGCGCCGGGAACGCCGCAAGCTGCACCGGCAGCGCCGCGGGAGCCGCAGGAACCGGGGCGGTCGGGGCGGCGACAGGTGCCGCCTCGGGTAGGCACACCTGGTTGCCGGGGTGCAGGACCGTCTTGGCCGTCGCCCCGTTCGCCGCGAACAACGCATCGATCGTCACCGCATGCCTCGTGGCGATACGACCCCAGAAGTCCCCTGACACCACGGCATAGGTCCGCGCACAGACTCCGGCAGGGGCCGGCACCTGGGCAGAAGCCGGGCGACCGGCGAATGCCATCGTCGACACCACCGTCACCATCACCATCGCCATCACCATCGCCGGCGTCAGAACCGCTGCGAAGCCTCGGCACTGCCGGTACGCCTGCCACGATCTGGGCCGCAGCCGGCTCGGCGTCCCAGCCGGGAGCGGTTCGACGACGAAACGCGCCGACCCCGCAGTGTGTGTCCGCATGCCCATGCCTTCAGCTATCGGCAACGGCGGGCGGCCCCTTGAGGTTCGCCACCGACCACGGCGAACCCCCGTTCGTCCGTGCGGGCGCTATCGTCCTGACATGCCTGGCCGACGAGTGCTCGTGAGCGGGATGGGTGGCGAGCTCGGTTCCCTCGTGGCGTCGCTGCTCGAATCCGAGCCGTGGGTGGGTTCGCTCGTCGGCATCGACGCCGATCCACCACGTCGTCGGCTCCGGCGGGCGGTGTTCCACCGCATCGACCCGTCGGATCGTGAGCGGATCGTCGACGTCGTGACGTCGTTCGATCCGCACGTGGTCATCCACCTCGCCGTGTGGGAACCAGACGCCCGCGTGGGGACCACGCCCGCCCGCCGGTACACCAGCGAGTGCACCGCTGCGGTCTTGGGCGCTGCAGCCGAATGCCCCTCGCTGGAGTCAATCGTCGTGCGCAGCGGGATCGAGGTCTATGGGCGGCGCCGCCACTCGCTCACCCGCCCCGACGAGAGCGCGCCGGTTGACCCGACGTCGGAGTTCGGCAAGATGCTCGCCGAACTGGAACGTGTCGCGGTGTCCGTCGGGGCCCGCATCGGTGTTCCAGTAGGGACACTCCGCCTGGCTCCGGTGCTCGGTCCGCACGTCCCCAGCCCGCTCGGGCGCCTCCTACGCCAGCCGGTTGTCCCGTTCAGCGTCCTCGCCGATCCGCCGTTCGTGGTCATCCGGGAAAGCGACGCCGCAGCAGCGGTCATCGCCGCAGCGCAGCGCCGCGTCGACGAGCCCGTCAACGTGGTCGCCCCCGGAGCGGTCACCGCGTTACAGGCCATCCTTCGTGGTCGACGCCTGCCGCTGCCCTTGGTCGGTCCCGAATGGTCGATCGCCCGAAGGCTGTCACACCTCCTCGGTGCCCCGGTTCCCGACCATGTGATGGAAGTGGTGCACCGCGGCCGCCTCGCCGACGGCTCGCACGCAGCCGAGGTGCTCGGAGTCGTTGCCGCATCCACCACCCCGGAGGTCATCGACCGTTTGTATGCATGGGAAACCGTGGTCCGCGTCCCCCGCCCCATCGCGGTGGTGGCGTAACCGTGACGAACGTGATCGACCTTCCCAGGCGCGCGGCCGCCACCGCAGCCACTGCGGCGGCAACTGCCGCGACGGCGACGCTGCGACCGTTGGTGCACCGCAACTCCGTCGACGATTGGGGCCGCGATCAGCATCTCGTCAACCTGTTGTCACCGGTGCTCGGCATGCGCTGGCACGTTTCCGTGGGCGGTATCGATCACCTTCCCGCACGGGCCGGAGCGCTGCTCGTCACCAACGAACGGCACTTGTCCTACAGCGCGCTGTACGTCTCGTGGGCACTCGGACGGGCATCGGGGCGGCCGGTCCGATTCGTCGGACGGCCCGACAACGCACCGTTCGGGCCACTGCTGCGCCGGATCGGTGCGCTGCTCGACGATCCGATCGAGGTCCGCGGTGCGCTGCGTCACGGCGAACTCGTCGTCGTTGCCACCCGTGCCGTTTCGCACCTTCGCCATGCTGGCGCCGTCGACGCTGAACTGGTCGGGGCCGCGGTCGCTGCGGGTGTCGGCGTGTATCCCGTGGCGTCGATGAGCAACATGTTCGGGCGGGCGGCACGCGCCGAGGTTGGCCCAGCGGTGAAGCCACGGCGTCAGCGGCGGGGCCCACTCGCCGAGATCGAGCTGGCCGAGGCGACGCAGCGCCACCTGCAGAAAATGCTCGACGGGCTCGGCGGGCTGCAAACCGGTGTGGCGCCGATCGACTGGCTCGGAGAAGGCTGATGCCCTACGCCCGTACGACCGACGGCATCCGCGTGCACTACGAGGTGTTCGGTCGCTCCAGTACCCCGGCGGTGCTGATGATCCAGGGTCTCGGTGCCGACAAGCACGGGTGGGACATGCAGCGCTACGTGCTGGCGCTGTTCTACCGGGTTGTCGCACTCGACAACCGGGGTGCCGGGCGCAGCGACAAGCCGTTCGGCCAGTACAGCCTCGACCAGATGGCTGACGACGCGATCAGCGTGCTCGACCACGCCGGTATCGACACTGCACATGTCGTTGGTGCGTCGATGGGAGGGGCGATCGCGCAGCTCGTCACCTTGCGCCATCCGGGGCGCGTGCGGTCGCTCACGTTGGCCTGCACTGCGTGCCAGCATCATCCGTGGCGACGTGAGTTGCTCGGTGGTTGGGCCACGAAGGCGACCGAGCAGGGGATGGGGGCGATGACACGCGAGGCCGCCCGGTGGGTCATCGGGCCCAGGTCGTTCCGCCGTCTCATGCCGGCGTTCGGGTGGCTCGGCCCGCTCGCGCTTGGTCGTCCATCACACGCGTTCGTCGCTCAGGTGCGGGCGATCCTGGCCACCGACGAAAGCATCGCCGATCAGCTGGCCACCATCACCGTGCCCACGCTCGTGCTGGTCGGCAACCAAGACATCCTCACCCCGCGCGGCGATAGCGAGGAGCTCGCCGAACGGATCCCCACAGCCGAGCTCGTCGTCATCTCGGGTGCGGCGCATGGGTTCATGGTGGAACACGCCACCACCTTCAACCGGGTACTGATCGACTTCTTGAACAGGGTCACCGCAGCCGAGCGGGTCGCGAACGATCCCGCCGCGCTGGCCGAATCCGCGTGAGCCCTCGGGCGTTGCGACCGCCAGTGCAGGGACTGCGATGTCGGAGATGAGGGTGGGCGTGATCGGCGCAGGCATCGCCGGGCTGACCGCCGCCCGAGCGATCGCCGATGCAGGGCTCGACGTGGTGGTCTTCGAACGGGGCCGTTCGCCCGGCGGGCGGATGGCAACCCGGCGCATCGGCAAGGCCACGCTTGATCACGGCGCGCAGTTCTTCACCGCCCGTACGCCCCAGTTTCAGGGCATCGTCGGCGGATGGGTTGAACGAGGTGTCGTCAGCGAGTGGTGTCGCGGCTTCCAGCCCGGCGGCGACGGGTACCCGCGATTCGTCGGCACGAATGGGATGAACTCGGTCGCCCGAGATGTTGCCCGAGGGCTCGACGTCAGGTGCGGATCGCTCGTGTTCTCGCTGCACGCCGAGCAGGGGCGGCGAGCGTGGTCGGCGAAGCTCGACGATGCCTCGATCACCGAGTTCGACGCGCTGGTCGTGACCTGCCCGGTCCCGCAAGCGTTCTCGCTTCTCGTGTCGGCCGAGGTGCAGATGCCCGAGCAGCTGCTGCACACAGGCTACGACCGCACCCTTGCGTTGTTGACCGTGATTGATCGACCCAGCGCGGTTCCGCCACCGGGCGGCATGCAGACCGATCCGACGTTCACGTTCATCGGCGACAACCTGGCTAAGGGCGTCTCGACGGTTGCGGCGGTGACCTTTCATGCCAACGCGACGTGGAGCGAAGCTCACTGGGACGACCCCCACGACGTCGCCCTGGCGGCGTTGCTCGAACTCGCCCGACCGTGGCTCGGCGACGCTGTGATCACGGTGAGCCAGCTGAAACGGTGGCGATTCGCCACGCCGACCCACATCTGGCCGGCAGCCCACTGGGGACCCGACGACCGCTCCAACCTCGTCGTCGCCGGCGACGCCTTCGCCGGCCCACGCGTCGAAGGCGCCGTCCTCAGCGGCCTGTCCGCAGCCGCAGCCCTACTCGCCTGACCCGGCACCTGCGACGCCACGGGTTCGGCGTGAAGTGCAGGCCCGACCGCCGAACGCCCACCGCGGAGCACCGTCTTGTCGAGAAAGCCACCGTGGCGGGGCATTTCTCGACAAGCCGTGGCTCCACGGGCTCGGTAATCGGTGTTTTGCCGAGGCCCTAATCGGTTCTTTGCCG
>JAYURF010000491.1:0-9657 GCA_043756365.1 Acidimicrobiales bacterium | reverse complement strand
AAGCGAAGCTCCACGACCCGGTGACGAGGTAGCCCCCGTCGGTCGTCACGGCGCTCCCGGGGCGGGTGCCCTGGCCGGCGATGACCGGATACGAGTCGTCGGTGAACATCGCTGCAACAGCGCTGTCGCCCAGGTATGCCGCGCCGGTGCCGATCGACAGGCAGGCCGCCATCTGCACCCATCCGGCAGATGCGTCGCCGTAGGAGGTGATCGCCAGCACATCGAGCGATTGGACCGGGCCGAGCTCGGATCCGCCCAGTTCCTCGGGGACCCACATCTTGAACAATCCGGCTTCATGGAACGCATCAACGACGTCGGGGGCGAGCTGGCCCTCCTCGTCGCTGTAGTCGGCAAACTTGTCGATCAGTGGGAGCAGCGCCTTGGCCCGCTCGGCGAGCTTGGAGCTGGTCCGCAACAGTGAACCGTCGGTCATGATGGAACCCCTTTCGTCGGTGCGTGATGCACGAATTGCTGTGAGATGAGAACGTCGCGCACGTGTGAAGTGTGCGTTGTGCGGTACTCTGTTCGACATGCGAACACCGCCCAATGTCAACGGTAACAGTGTCGCGACCAGTGCGGCGACCGTCAGCAACGACTTCGTGCAATCGCTCGAGCGCGGTCTGGCGGTGATCCAGGCGTTCTCGGCGACCACTCCGCGGATGACGCTGAGCGATGTCGCCCGCGCAACTGGCCTGACCCGCGCCGCCTCGCGCCGGTTCCTGCTGACGTTGCAACAACTCGGTTTCGTCGACAGCGACGACCGCGAGTTCTTCCTGACCCCGCGGGTGCTCCGCTTGGGGTATTCGTACCTGTCGGCGACCCCGTTCTGGAACCTCGCCCAGACCCACATCGAAGAACTTGTCGATCGGGTGCACGAGTCGTCGTCGATCAGTGTGCTCGACCGGGACGAGATCGTGTACGTCGCCCGCGTTCCGACCAAGCGGATCATGACCATCTCGTTGGGAGTCGGCAGCCGCTTGCCGCTGTACCCGACGTCGATGGGCCGCGTGCTGCTGGCCGGCCTGGCTGACGTCGAGGTCGATGCCTACCTCGACCGGGCCGTGCTCGAACGGCTCACCAGTCGTACCATCATCGACCGCGGTGCGCTGCGGGCTGCCGTCATGGACGTGCGCGAACAGGGCTGGGCGATGCTCGACCAGGAACTCGAAGACGGGGTACGCAGTGTTGCTGCGCCGTTGTCTGACGCCGACGGCAAGGTGCTCGGAGCGGTCAACATCTCGGCTCACGTCACCCGCACCACGCTCGATTCGCTGCGCAAGACCTTCCTGCCGGCGCTGCTCGACACCGCGGCGCGGATCAACGACGACCTCAGTCGCCGCCGCTGATCCGAGTACGACTGCGGTCATGGTCGAGTTGGCTCCGGCCGGGTGCCGGCGAATGCTCGCTTGAGCAGACCGAGCACGTCGGCTTCGGTGAACGGGCGCGGGTTGATCCTGATCTCCTCGGCGGCGCGTCGGGCCGCGTCGGGCAGGTCGGCGGCGGTGAGACCCAACTCAGCGAGAGAGGTTGGGACGTTGCTCGCTACGGCGAGATCCCACAGCGCGCCTGCCGCGTCGGCGGGATCGACGCGCAATGCCTCGCCGAGCATGGCCATCTCAGCCGGGATCGCCGTGGCATTGAATGCGATTGCGTGGGGCAAGATGACCGAGTGCGAATCGGCGTGGACGAGGTTGAATGCGCCGCCGAGCACATGGCAGATCTTGTGGTGGAACCCGGCTGCGGTGGCGCCGAGAGCCATGCCCGACAGGTACGCGCCGTACAGCAGGTCGGCGCGTCCGGCGACATCGCTGGGGCGGGCCATCACCGTTGGTAGTGCACGGTGGATGGCCCGCACGCCCTCCATCGCGAGTGCGCTCGTGACCGGATTGTTGCCGGGCGCGTACAACGCCTCGACGCTGTGCGCGAGCGCGTTGAACGCCGATGGACCAGTGACCCTGGGCGGTAGGCCGAGGGTGAGCAATGGGTCGTACACGACCACACGCGGCAGCACCACGGGGTTCTTGCCGGTCTGCTTGTGGCGGCCGCCGGTGATGCCGTAGATGGTGGTCTGCTCACTGCCGGCATACGTGGTCGGCACTGCGATGACCGGCAGCCCGTGTGACAGGGCGATCGCCTTGGCGAGCCCGGTCGAGGAGCCGCCGCCGATGGTGACGATCGCGTCGGCCGAGGCGTCGGTCGCAGCGGCACGTGCACGCTCGGCGAGGTCGTCGGGCACGTGCTGGACCGCCTCGCGCCAGACCGCGGCCACGTCGAATCCGCGTTCGTCGGACAGTGTTTCGGCCAGCGCCGCCCCGTCGTCGGTATCGGCGATGATGAACACCCGGTCTGCGCCGAGGGCACGGATCTCGTCGGCCAGATCGGCGCTGCGGCCGGCACCGAACACCACCCGCTGCGGCAACGCCTCGTAAACGAAGTCGGTGTTCACGCTGACTGGATCTCGCGCAGCATGTTGACTTCAGCAGCGGTGGGCCACTCGGTTTCGGTGGCGTCCGCGGCGAAACGCAGCGGCCACCCGGTGGCCGCCGTGCACCGCTCGCGGGTGACGCCGGGGTGCAGCGCGGTCATCACCAGTTCGCACGATTCGGGGTCGGGCTGGAGGATCCCGAGATCAGTGATCACCATCGTCGGCCCGTCGCCGCGCAATCCGAGCTGTTGCCGATGGCCGGGGCCATCGCCGAAGCCCATCGACGAGCGGAAGTCGCACTGCGGAACGAACGCTCGCGCGCTTTGGCGCATGATCACCATCACCTGGCGTGCCGAGCCGGCGATCTCTGGAGCGCCGCCCGCGCCGGGCAGCCGGGTGGAGGGTGCATCGTAGGTGCCGATCACGGTGGAGTTGATGTTCGCGTAGCGGTCGAGTTGGGCTCCGCCGAGGAAGCCGATGTCGATCCGCCCGGCCTGCAGCCAGTAGGCGAAGATCTCCGGCACGCTGACAACCGCATCTGCGGTGTCGCCGAGTTCGCCGTCGCCGATCGACAGCGGTAGCCGCGTGGGCTTCGAGCCGATGCACCCGCTTTCGTAGATCAGCACCGGTGCCGGGTCGTACAGCCGGCGAGCCAGGTTGGCGGCGGTCGACGGCAGGCCGATGCCGACGAAGCAGACCCGCCGCCCTGCGGCAGCGAGCGCGCCGAGTGAGCGGGCAGCGTTGACGATCATCACGTCGTCAGCGCCGATCGCGGCCAGCTCGGACGGAACGTCCAACACGGGTGCCAGTTCAGACATGGGCGCCAGCCCGATCGAGCCCAGCCTGATCGAGCCCAGCCTGATCGAGACCGGCGGACCGCCGGTATTCGTTGTAGTCGGCGGTTCCGACGATGTGCCGATCGATCCACTCCGTGAACGAATCGCGGTCTTTCGAGATGGCATCCCAGCGACGGTAAAACTCGTTGTCGCGCTCGCTGAAGCCCATCGCGAAACTGGGATGAGCACCGTTGGGCACATGACAGACGGCGGTGATTGCCCAACCGGGGATCACCACGGCACCGTAGGTGGGCGGGAGCTCATCGACGATTTCCTCAACCGTCACGATCGTGGCACGCCCGGCCAACAGTGCCTCTTTTTGGATGCCGACCAACCCCCAGATCTGCACGTTGCCCTCGCGGTCGGCGCGCTGGGCGTGGATCACGGTCACATCGGGGTTGAGCGCGGCGATGGACGTGAGTTGCTCGCCGGTGAACGGGCAGGTGATCGGCGCGATCGAATGGGTGTGCTCGGTCAGGTCAGTGCCGACGTAGCCGCGCAGCACGCCGAACGGGAGTCCCGATGCGCCGGCGGTGTAGCGGGTGGCCATGCCGGCATGGCTGTGTTCCTCGATCGTCAACCCGTGCGGCCACTGGTTTTCGACGGCATCGCGCAAGCGATGCAGCGAGCCGACGCCCGGGTTTCCGCCCCACGAGAACGTCAACTTGGTGGCGCAGCCAGCGCCGATCAGCTGGTCGTAGATCACGTCCGGCGTCATCCGCACCAGATGCAGATCTCGCCTGCCCTGGCGAATGATCTCGTGGCCGGCGGCGTGGGGGATCAGGTGGGTGAAGCCCTCCATCGCCACGGTGATGCCGTCGGTGATCAGCGAGGCGACGGCCGATTGCAGGCTGACCAGCTCGGCCATCTGCGGGCCTAGAACTCGACCGGGTAGACCGGTGCTTTGCCGGTTCGGATCAGCTCCGGAAGTTCGCCGGAGGCGTTCTCCCACACCAGCAGCATCGACCGCTTCGGGCTGTAGCCCTGGTGGCGAATGTCGCCGGGCATCGCCGCAACGTCACCGGCACGCATGGTCACCTTCGAACGCAGCGCTCCCGTATCACGATCCTCGACCACCCACTCGATCTCGTCACTCAACTGCACGAACCACTCCACCCGGTCGTTGCCGTGGATGATCGGCAAGATGTACTCCTCGGTGGTGGGGCAGTACAGGCTTTCCTTGCACACGCTGACGACCGACGGGTTCCACGTGACGTTGCTGCGGCTCAGGTAGGCAAAAAGGTTGAAGCCGGCGACCCGGTCTTCGAAGCCGGGCTCGGCGTGGACCTCGGGCTCGTTTTGGTCGACATCGGCAAACATGCGGTTCACCGGGTGGGTCTCGTCGGTGCGGATCTCCTCGTCGCCGGGCACGCCGACCATGCGCTGCGCGGCCACACGGCGGCGGGTCACTGCGGCGGTGTTGGAGCCGATTTTGACGCCGAACGGCTTGTCGGTTTCGGCCGGGCTGGCAAAGGGGTCGAACCCCTCGATGGTCCAGTCGTCGAGCACCGACTTGAACGTCTCGCGGATGATGTGCGAGTCGAAGTTCTCCGAGTAGTCGCGCTCGGCCTTGCGGTAGGTGTCGTTGAACCGACCGCCAAACAGGTCGACGGTGCCGTAGTGATTGACGGTGCCGACGACGTGATCGAAGTTGACCGTGCCGTAGAAGAAGTCCCACGCGACGTCGCGCTGCATCGCCCGAAGGAAATCGTCGACGCTCATCGTGTGGTCGCCCGTCGGCCAGGTGACATAGGCGAAGTACTCGTCGCGGCGGAAGTGGAAGTGGCCGAGGGTGAACTCGCGGTAGCCCTCGTCGTTGGGCTCGGAGGCGATCACGTCGGTGATGTCGTTGGTGGTCATCTGGTGCTCCTGGAGATCTCGGGGTGGTGCATTTCGGGTGCGGCGGTGGTGACCGGGAATCGGGCTGCGACTAACGCAGGCAGATCTCGCCCCACCGCTCGATGGTGTCGTCGCCGCGAATGGTTTGCAGCAAGATCACGCTCGGGCGGTCGGCGTGGAACCGGTACGCAGAGTTGGCGGCCAGGAGCGCCATGTGCCCGCGGCCCATCACCACCCGACCCATCGGCGGACCGACCGGGTCGCCATCGAGTGCAACTGAGCCCTGCTTGTCGGCGGGGACCTGCGGTTCGTCGAGATGCACCAGTTCGACGGTGACCTCGCCGTCCATGCATAACGGGAACTCGTCGTGTGCACAGGTGCGCCACTCGCTGGTTCCCTCGGCGCGGATGACTTCGAGTACGTACTCCATGTTCTTGCCAACGGCCACCTTCTCCCACGGCCTGGCCCCGTTGGCAACTTCAAAGATGTTCGAGAACGCGTAGTGCTTGGGGTTGTCCTGGATGACGTCGATGTCACCCTTGGTGTAATCGTCAAGCGATCCGAACTTGGTGGTGTAGACCTTCATAAACGATGATCCTTTGGCATAGTGCGCAATGCGAACACTTCGTCGCTCTGCGCACAGACTACGGCTGACCGCCGACCGATGTCAAGGGGTCTGCTCGGCGACTACGCCGTTGGCCAGAATGCCAATGCCGCTGATCTCGACCTCGACGATGTCGCCAGGGGTGAGCCAGCGCGGCGGGGTGCGGGCGTATCCGACTCCGCCCGGTGTCCCTGTGGCGATCACGTCGCCGGGTTCGAGGGTGGTGAACGTGGAGCAGTAGGCGATGAGCGATTCGATCGGGTGGATCAGTTGGCTGGTGCTCGTGTGCTGCAGCACCTCGCCGTTGACCCGGGTGGTGAGCGTTGCATGACCGTGGTCGAACTCGTCGGGAGTGACGATCCACGGGCCGAACGAGCCGGATTGCTCGAAGTTCTTGCCGGGGATGAACTGCGATGTGTGCCGCTGGTAGTCGCGCAGGGTGCCGTCCATGAAGCACGAGTAACCGCCGATCACGCTCGCTGCGTTGGCGGCGGAGACCGCCCGGGCGGTGGTGCCGATCACGACTGCAAGTTCTCCCTCGTAGTCGAATGCAGTGCTGGCCAGCGGTCGCACGATCGGCGCGTCGTGACCGACGAGTGAGGAAGCGAACCGGGTGAAGATCACCGGATGCTCGCTCGGCGCAACGTTGCGACCCTGATCTGATTCGGCCGCATGCTCGGTGTAGTTCAACCCGACGCACAGGATTCGCCGCGGGTTCGGCACCGGGGGTAGGAGCACCAGCGAGGCAACACTGATCCGTTCAGCAACGGCGACGGCGATGTCAAGCGCAGCACGCTGGCCGTTGCCGAGCGCCTCGGCGAGGCACCCCCACTGGCCGCCGGCGACGTTGCTCAGCGCGCCGTCGATGATCGGCCCGAACACAGCGTTGGTGCCGTGCATTGCTGTAGCAAGACGCATTGGTCGCTTCCCCGATTGATCGACGTGAACGAAGCCGAACCTACTCGCTCTCCCCACGCGGGCCCACAACCTCAACCTTCGGCCTTCCTCCGCACCTCGGGCTTCGTGACGACGTTGGGTACCATCGTTCGTGGGGCGCACAGATCGTTACAGATCGCACACCGCTCGTTTCCGCCGACCGGCGGTCTGCAGCATGCCGTCCAACAGCGCCCACTGCCTTCGGCCGCTGAACCCGCGGCCGCCACAACCTGACAGGAACACCCGAACACCATGAACAGCACAGCATTGTTCGACGTCGCCGGCCTCGGTGTCGTCGTCACCGGTGGGGCCAGCGGCCTCGGCCTCGCGTTTGCCGAAGCGCTCGCCGAGAACGGCGCGCGGGTTACGCTGCTCGATGTCGATCCACAACGGATCGAGACCGAAACCGCACGCCTGTGCGCGGCGGGCTTTGATGTGAACGGCGCGGTGGTCGATGTCACGGACCACGTCGGTCTCGACGGTGCGATCGACGCTGCCGCCGCCGAGTACGGCCGACTCGACGTGGTGTTCGCCAACGCGGGCATCGACCCGGGTCCCGGGTTTGTAGGTTCGTGGGCGGGAACGCAGCGCGCCAGGGTTGACGAAGGTGCGCTCGAGCGCTACACCGACGAACGCTGGAACCGCGTCATCGACATCAACCTCAACGGCGTGTTCGCAACGGTCCGCGCGGCCACGCGGCACATGCGAGCGCAACGTTCGGGGCGGATCATCATCACGACATCACTCGCCGCCGTTCGGAGCGAACCGGCCATCGGCGCGGCATACATGGCGGCCAAAGCTGGAGCTGCGCACTTCATGCGCAACGTTGCCCTCGAACTCGCCGCCTACGAGATCACTGTCAATGCAATCGCGCCGGGCTTCTTCATCACCAACATCGGGGGAGGGCACACCCACAACCCCGACCTGCAGGCAGCGATCGCCAAGGACGTCCCCATGCACCGCGTGGGCCAACCCGCTGACATCAAAGGCCTCGCTCTGTTCCTGTCATCATCGGCGTCGGCCTACATCACGGGTCAGCAGATCATGATCGACGGCGGATGGGGTCTCGGCGTCGCCGACTGAGCGACGGATCGATCCGCATGTGGTCGGTGTGCGCACACTCGTTCGCATGGCGGCACCGCTCGCTAGGCTCTGCGAATCAACGAGGGGGCCAGAATGACGCAACAACAAGACGAACTGCTTGCCGATGTGCTCGGCCGTTACGCCGGCTCACCGAATCCGCGCCTGCGCGAGGTGACCGAAGCAGCGGTCCGTCACCTGCACGCCTTTGCCCGCGAAGTCAACCTGCAGCGCAACGAGTGGTTCGCCGGAGTGCAGTTCCTCACAGACACCGGGCAGATGTGCGACGCCACCCGTCAGGAGTTCATCCTGCTCAGTGACACCCTGGGGGTCAGCGCACTGGTCGAGTTCCTCACCCACTCCGGTGCCCACGGCAGCACCGAGAACACCGTCCTCGGGCCGTTCTTCGTTCCCGGATCTCCCGAGCGAGCGTTCGGCGCGACGATGCTCGAAGATGCCGATGACGGCGACCGGGTGGTCATTCGTGGTCGCATCACCGATGCCGATGGCAACCCCCTGGATGGGGTCAAGCTCGATGCGTGGCAGAACGCTACGAACGGGTTTTACGCCGTGCAGAAGCCCGATGATCAACGCCCGACAAACCTACGTGGGATCTACTACTCCGATGCCGACGGCAACTACGAGATGCGTACCGTTCGGCCGGTTCCGTATCCCGTCCCCGACAACGGACCGGCCGGCAAGCTGTTGAAGGACAACGGTCGCAACTGGTGGCGTCCAGGTCACACGCACCTGTGGGTGTCTGCGCAGGGCTACAAGGATCTGATCACGCACGTCTTCGACGAGAGCAGCGAGTTCCTTGATACCGACGCTGTCTTCGGCGTCCGACCGAGCCTGGCCCGCCCATTCGTCGTCGATGCCGCCGGCGAACTCGCGGCCACGTTCGACATCGTGCTCGACCGGGCCGACTGAACCGGTTCGCGCATACGGCCCGGCACTCGACCCAAGGGGGTCAGCCGCCCCCGAAGGTGGAGGTGTAGCCGCCGTCGGGGTGCAGGATCGATCCCGTGAACGATCGGCCAGCGTCGCTGCACAGGAACAGCGCGGTTTGGGCGACGTCGTCGGCCGTGGGGAACTCGCCGAGCGCGACCTGCGATCGACGCTGTTCGCGCCACGCCGCCTGTGAGGCCGGATCGGGGCCGGCACTGGACCGGGCGAGCCCGTCGAACAGTTCTGTCTCGACGTAGCCGGGGCCGATGGCGTTCACCCGGATCCGGTGCCTGCCCAGTTCATTGGCGAGACACCGGGCGAGCATCCACGTGGCTGCCTTCGACACCGAGTATGCACCGGCGGTTGGGCGCTTCGAGGCCATCGAAGCGATCGCCACGATCGATCCCGGAGTCGCCGTGGCGACCATGTGCTGAGCGGCGCGTTGGGCGAGCAGGAAAACCCCGCGCATGTTCACGTCGAGCACGAAATCGAAGTGTGCCGGGTCGATGTGCAGCAGTTCGTTGAACCCGCCGGTCTGCGCGGGATGCGACCCGACGCCGGCCGATGCGACGACGGTGTCGAGCCCACCGAACGCCTCGACGACCCGGTCGACACCGGCGTGAACCTGGGCGATGTCGGTCACGTCGACCGGCACGAACATCGCTCGGCCACCGGTCGCTTCGATCTCAGCGATCAGAGTCTCGGCCCGTTCCTGCATCTTCGGCAGGTCGGCGATCGCCACCGTCGCACCCTCGGCGGCGAACAGCATTGCCGTGGCCGCGCCGAGACCGCTGCACCCGCCGCTGATGATCGCCCGGCGGCCCATGAGCCGGGTCATCGCAGGAAGCCGGGCAACATGTGGCCCTGTTCGATGCACAACTGCCGGTACCGTTTCGACATCGACGCGGCGTCGTTGACTCGGGTGATCTGATCGTGCAGATCGAGCATCAGGTTGGCCCCGTGGATGACGAACAGCACCTCGGTGATCT
>JAYURF010000490.1:0-3417 GCA_043756365.1 Acidimicrobiales bacterium | reverse complement strand
TCGTCGCCGACGGCGAGCAACTGCTCGATCAGCTGCGACTGCTCGCTCGGCATCAGCGCGGCAACGAACTCTTCGATCACGTGTTCCGGGTGGGCCCCGACGAAGCCATCGGCGACTTCGCCGTTGCGCAGCGCATAGACCGCCGGGATCGATTGGATCTGGAACATCTGACTGATCTGCGGGTTCTCGTCGACGTTGACCTTGGCCAGCACGACCTGGCCATTCGTCGCGTCGATCACCCGCTCGAGGATCGGCCCGATCGTTTTGCATGGGCCGCACCACGGAGCCCACAGATCAACCACGACCGTGGTGTGCATCGATCGCTCGATGACCTCGGCCTGGAACGTTGCATCAGTGACATCGACAGACATGGTTGCAGGATACCCACGTGCCTGGTCCTGAGCCGTCGTAGGGCCGTGTCGCTCAGGAGACGGGTGTCCGCCAGCCGAACTCGAGCACGGCGCGCCGAGCTAGTTCCGACTCGACCGCCGTTGCCGCCTCGTCAGGCGTCCAACCGAGTAGCGGCGCGGCGACCGCGGCAACACGCTCGACCTCGCGGCGCGACACCCGGCCAAGGGTGCCGATCACGAGACGTCGGTCGAGCAGATCGGCAAGCGAGCATGCCGACTCCTCGGTGACTGCATACGCAACCTGGGCGGCGATGTCGAGGCGGCGCGGATCGTCGGACAATCGCTGGGCCAGCGCCGGCTCGCGTTCCACCAGATCGAGGATCCGGTGATGCTCGGTTCCGTACAGGCGGGCGAGGTGCACGCGGGTTGCGGCATCGAGTGGGAGCGAAACCCGGCTGTGGATCACCGAATCGAAGTAGGGCTCCGGATCGTGAGCCCAGCCGAACGAGCTCTGCACGGCCAACCGCTGCGAATCGAACGGCCGCAGTGCCACGCCATCAAGTGCATCGGAGCGGACCAGCGCCTCGGCGGTCTCCACGCCGAGGGCCCGGCCTGTGGTCCACTTCCCGCCACCGATCGACCACAGGTGACGCACGCCCGATGGAGCGTGGTCGTACAGCTCGTGGCGGCGGCTGGTGGTGTAGGAATCTTTCGCCTCGTCGACGATGAGTGGCCGGATGCCAACGGTGACGCCTGCGACATCGGCCTCGGTCAGCTTTGGGTACCCCGCCGCGATCGTGTCGTTGACGGTGCCGAGGATCAACTCCACGTCGCTGTGGTCGACCTTGACCGCATCGGGGGACACGTCGATCGAGGTGTCGGTGGGGCCGATGAACGAGTAGCCCTGCCACGGCGAGACGATGACGTGGTTGCCGCTGCGCGCCCGAGCGAAAACCGTATCGGTCACCGTTCCGGTGCCGGATGTGCGCGTGCCGCCGATCGGCCGCGTCAGGAGGTGCACGCCCTTGCTGCGCTTGACCGACACGCCGAGTGGCACACCGATCTGGTCACTCACGTCGCGCAGCACCAGATCGATCCACGGCCCGGCCGCGTTCACGACCACTCGCCCGCGCACGGTGTATCGGCCCCCACCACGCCGATCGAGCAGCTCGACGCCGCGCACGGTCACGCACGGTTCTGCGCCCGTGTCTGCGGCCGGATCGTCGGTGCCGGAGTCATAGACGAACCCGGCGGCCTCGACGTAGTTGAGGGCCACTGTGCCTGCGGCGACGGCGGACTTCAAGAACTCCAGCAACAGCCGCTCGGGATGGGTGTTGAACGTGTCGTGATAGGCGAATGCTCCCTGCAGTTCGTTGGGATCGAGCCATGGCACGGCGCGCAGCAGCCGCCGCTTGGAGATCCATCGCGGCAACGGGATGCGCATCGCGTCGGGCATGTACCGGTTGCGGTCGAACCCGAGCGCCGCGTACAGCCCGACACCGGCACCGATCAGCGCGGTTGGTGGCTTGCTCCACTTCCACGCCGGCATCAAGAACCGCTGCTGCGACACCAAATGCGGCGCGGCGAGCGCAAGCACGCGGCGTTCGCGCAGGCTTTCGCGGACGACACCGAACTCGTAGGTCTCGAGGTAGCGGATTCCGCCGTGGATGTACTTCGAGGTGGCCGAACTCGTCCCGTGACCGAAATCGCCTTTGTCGACCAACAGGGTCCGCAACCCCCGTCCCGACGTCTCGCGGGCAACACACACCCCGGTGATGCCGGCACCGATGACGATCACGTCGTAGGTCTGGTCCAACCGGGAAAGATCTCGTTCGATTCTCATGATCAGTTCCTGGTCGGTCGTGACCGGGAAGCCAGGCGGCGATCACAGTGGCGGACCCGGCGACAGCAATCTGATGAACGGCGACAGCATTCGGATGACCGGCGACAGCATCTGGATGAAGGGTCGGACCTCATGTCGGCGAGCACGCTATCGAAACCCGATTGCGAACGGCTGCGTGGCGCTACCGTTCTGGGCGATGAGCATCGACGACACCAGCGTGCCGGGGATCAACGTCGCCGGCGTCACGTCGTGGCTGGACGACAACGTGAGCGGCTCGGTGGGTCCGTACACGTTCTCCCCGATCGCCGGCGGACACTCCAACCTCACCTACCGGGTCACCGATTCCACAGGTTCTGCGTACGTGCTGCGGCGGCCTCCGCTTGGTCACCGGTTGGCGAGCGCTCACGACATGGGCCGCGAGCACCGCATCATCAGCAGCCTGCAACACAGCGCCGTGCCGGTCGCCCCGGCGCTCGGGTACTGCAATGACATCTCGGTCAACGACGCGCCGTTCTACGTGATGGGCTTTGTCGATGGGCATGTCGTGCGTGATCGCGACACCGCCGAAGCCGTGCTGTCGGTGCCGGCTCGGCGCCACGCGAGCGAGTCGATCGTCGACACGATGGCGGCGATCCACGCGGTCGATCTCGATGCTGTCGGGCTTGCCGATCTGGGCAAGCACGAGGCGTACATCGCCCGCCAACTCAAGCGTTGGTACGGGCAGTGGAACCAGCAGAAGACGCGCGAGCTCCCGGCGATCGACCGTGTCCACGACGAACTGCTGCGACGTACGCCAGAGCAGGGGCCGGCCACCATCGTCCACGGTGACTACCGGCTCGACAACTGCATCGTCGATGACGACGGCACCGTAATCGCCGTTCTCGATTGGGAGATCTGCACACTCGGCGATCCGCTCGCCGACCTCGGCCTGCTCCAGGTTTATTGGACCGGGCCCGACGACGCGCCGTCGGCGTGGACCGGCTCGGCCACCACTGCGCCGGGGTTCCTCGACCGCGCTGCGATGGCGCAGCGATATGCGTCAGCGACCGGGCGCGACATCTCCGCGCTTGCGTTCTACGTGTCGTTCGCCTATTGGAAGCTGGCCTGCATCCTCGAAGGGGTGTATGCCCGCTATTTGGGCGGCGCGCTCGGCGAGCGTGACCCGGCCGAGTTGGAACCGTTCAAGCTGCAGGTCGACGCCGCCGCCGAGCGGGCCCTCGCGAC
>JAYURF010000489.1:0-3418 GCA_043756365.1 Acidimicrobiales bacterium | reverse complement strand
GCACGTTGACGTTGAGGCGGAAGCCCTCGGTCCGCCGACGTGCGAAATGGTCAGCAAATCCTGGGTCGTCGGCGGGGAGGACCACCCCGTTCGACTCGCGGATCAACCGGGCGCGCACCAGCGGCATCACCAATCGCGGCACGAGCGGCGCGAGCTTTGCCCCGACGACAAGCATGCTGCGATCGAGCAGTCCGAGCGATCGCGGTGCACCGATGTCGGCGACCACCGTCGCAAACCGGGCCGCGGCGCGCTGCGGTTCATCGACACGTAGCACCTCGTCGGTCAGCGCGAACGTCAGCTCGCGCAAGTCCTCGTCATCGACCACAGCCGCCATCCGCCGCTGCTGGCGGCGCTCGCGAGCCGTCGCCGAACGATGCGACGCCTCAAGCAGCGCAGCCGCAACCGCAACGGCCGTTGTCGGCGGGGCCTCGGCAGGACCGGGCATCACAACTCCTGACATGCTTGCTCACGTCCACACTAGGCGTCGGACGGTGCGGCGTCGATCCCCGGGCACCGTGGGGTGGCCTCGGTAGGCTTCGCGGTCGTATGGCAACGAACCACCTTTCCCGCTCGGCCTTCGAGCGCCTACAGGCCGAGTACGACGACCTCTCCACTCGCGGGCGGATCGAGGTGGCCACCAAGATCGAAGCAGCCCGCCTGCTCGGCGACCTGAGCGAAAACGGCGACTACCACGCCGCCAAGGACGAGCAGGGTCACATGGAGGGCCGCATCCGTGAGTTGCAATACCTGATCGATCCGCTCAACCACGAGATCATCGACCCGACCCACGCGAAGGGCACGATCGGGCCGGGCACCATCGTCACCCTCGTGTACGACGGCGATTCCGACGACGAAGCCGAGCGCTATCTGATCGGCCACATCGAGGAAAAGACCGACGACCTTGATGTGATGAGCGAGAAGTCGCCCCTCGGCGCGGCGCTGCTCGGCCATCGCGCCGGCGACGCCGTCGAATACCAGGCACCCCACGGAATGTTGAAGGTGAAGGTGCTCGCGGTAGGAAGCGCCTAGTGGCGTTACGCGACGGTGGCGGTGTCACCAGCCCCGCTCTCCCGCCCGGTGCGGCAATGGAATTACCGGGGCGCGGCACCACGTTCGTCCGCACGGTCACCGGTCCGCCGGGCGCCCCGACGGTGATGTTGCTGCACGGCTGGACCGCGACCGCCGACCTGAACTGGTTCACGTGTTTCGAGCCGCTCGGCCGGCACTACCGCGTGGTTGCGCTCGACCACCGCGGCCACGGCAAGGGCATCCGTACCCGCAAGATATTCCGGTTGGAGGACTGCGCCGACGATGCGATCGCCGTGTGCGACGTGCTCGGAATCGACCAGGTGATCCCCATCGGATACTCGATGGGCGGCCCGGTCGCGCAGTTGATGTGGCAGCGGCATCCGCAACGAGTCCAGGGTCTGGTGCTGTGCGCCACCTCGGGGTACTTCGTCACGTCACGCGAGGAACGGTTGAGTTTCATGGGCCTCAGCGGGCTCGCCGCCGTCGCCCGGCTGACCCCATTGCAAGCCCGGCGGTGGCTCACCGATCAGCTGTACCTGTCGCGCAAGTCGTCGGTCTGGGAGCAGTGGGCGATCGAGCAGGCCAGCCTGCACGACTGGCGCACGGTGTTGGAGGCGGGACGGGCGATCGGTTCGTTCTCGTCGCGCAGCTGGATCGGCGATGTCGACGTGCCCACCTCGGTCGTGATCACCATGCGCGACAGGGTGGTGCCAGTGCGGCGGCAGGTGCGCCTGTTCGAATCGATCGGTGGTGCGGAAGCCTTCCGCGTCGACGGCGACCACGACGCCGTGATCGTGTCCGACGCGTTCATTCCCACACTCCTGCGTGCGTGCGCAAGCGTCGTCGAGCGCGCCCCCGCATCCCCCCGGTCCACCAACCTGCCCACCACAGGCCCCGGCGACACGGGCTCTGGCGACACGGGCTCTGGGGCCGGGGCCGGGTGACGACCGTCTCCCGGCGTGTGCTCGCCGCCGCAGCTGCGGTCGCTGCGGTCGCCGCTCTGGCTGCGGTCGGGGTGTGGCTGCGACGCAACGTGCGAACGCGTCGCAACCTCGACGTTGCCCGGCTCGGGATGCAAGTGGGTTCTACCTACGCGGCGGCCGCGGCGCGCAAGCTGTTCGCTTCGGCCGAACGGCGCATCGAGCTCGACACCGAACGCGAACTGAAGACCGCCGAGGCCATCACCGAGCGGCTCGGCAACATGAAGGGCGCGCTGATGAAGCTCGGCCAGATGGCCAGCTATCTCGACGAGGGCCTGCCCGCTCCCCTACGCGAGGCGCTCGCCCAGCTGCAATCGAACGCTCCGCCGATGAGCGCCGCGATCGCCGCCGAGGTCATCGAACGCGAGCTGGGCGCGCCACCGGAACGGCTGTTCGTGCAATGGGATCCGGTGCCGCTCGCATCGGCGAGCATCGGCCAGGTGCACCGCGCCGTCATCATCGATCCGGAATCCGGTTTGGAACGAGCCGTTGCGGTGAAGGTGCAGTACCCGGGCGTCGGTGAAGCCATCGCTGCCGACCTCAGCAACGCCGACATGCTCGGGATGATCCTGAAGCAGGGCTTCGGCGGCCTCGAACCCGACGAGATGGTGGCCGAGATCAAAGAGCGGATCACCGACGAGCTCGACTACTCGATCGAGGCGCGTAACCAGGCCGTGTTCGCCCGTCACTTCCGCGATCACCCGTTCATCAACGTGCCCGATGTGCTGCCGTCGCTGTGCACGTCGAGGGTGCTGACTTCTGAACTGGTGTCGGGTGCCACTTGGGCCGAGGCGCTCACCTGGGATCAGCACGAGCGTGACCTGATCGGTGAGACGCTGTTTCGTTTCGTGTTCCGCAGCCTGTACGGGATGCACCTGTTCAACGGCGACCCGCATCCTGGCAACTACCTGTTCCACGGCGACGGGCGGATCACGTTCCTCGACTTCGGCCTCGTCAAACACTTCACCGACGACGAGATGCACACGTTCATCGCGATGGTGCGGACCGCTGCGTTCGAACACGATGCGACTGCGTTCCGAGCCACGCTGGAACACGCCGGGATGCTGCGGCCGGGGGCTCCTGCGACGGACGAGGCGATCGGCGAGTACTTCAGCCAGTTCTACGAAAGCGTGCGCCACGATGCCACGATCACGTGGTCGGGCGAGTACTCCAGCCGCATCGTGCGCCACACCTTCGACCGGTCGAGCCCGATCTCGCAGTACGCCACCGTGCCGAAGGCGTTCGTGTTCATCCAACGGATCAACCTCGGCCTGTACGCCCTGCTCGGCCAGCTCGGCGCGACCGGCAACTACCGCAGGATGGCCGAGGAGATGTGGCCGTTCGTGCAGGGTCCGCCCAGCACGCCACTCGGCGACCTGGAGCAGCCGTGGTTGCGCTCGGTGTCGGCC
>JAYURF010000488.1:0-3424 GCA_043756365.1 Acidimicrobiales bacterium | reverse complement strand
GGCTCTCCAGTTCGGAGTTCACCTTGCCGCGCCAGAAGTAGATCGCGTCGTAGCCGCCCCACAGGATGCGGTTGTCCTCGGTGAGGCGGTAGTAGTGGAACTGGTTGGCGATGTCCGACAGGCCTTGGCGGTTCGCCCACCCGAGCGAGGCGAGCTGTTGGTTCGACAGCGGTTCGGTCACCATGCAGTAGTCGTACACGGGGGCGACGTAGTGACTGATCCGGTTGAGTAGCGGCTTGAAGGCGTTGGTCGCCAGCGCAACCTTGCCGGCGCGGACGCGGCCGAGTGGGGTGTTGATCAGCACCCCGACACCATCTTTTTCGATCGAGGTGGCTTTGGTGTCCTCGTAGATGCGGACGCCGAGCGACATCGCCGCCGCCTTCAGGCCCCACACCAGCCGGGCCGGGTCGACGATCGCGGCGCGGTCCTTGCGCCACAATCCGCCGACGTAGGTGGGCGAGTTCACCTGGGCGCGCATCGCCTCACGATCGAGGTATTCCACTTTCTGGCCGAGGTTGCGGAGCTGTTGGTAGTCGTCGCGCAGTTCGTCGATGTAACCGGGCGAATCGAACGTGGTGGCCACGTCGATCACGCCGGTGCGTTCGTAGTCGCAGTCGATCTTGTAGCGCTCGATCGCCGACTCGATGTCGTTCAAGTTCTTGACGCCGAGTTCTTCCAAGAGCGCGATCTCATCCGGAAAGCGCTGCTGGCCGTTGGCCACTCCGTGGGTGAGGCTCGACTCCATGAACCCGCCGTTGCGGCCACTGGCCGCCGAGCCGATCTCGTGCGCGTCGATCAGCACGATGTCGCGCGACGGATCACGTTCTTTCGCGATCAGCGCGGTCCACAAGCCGGTGTAGCCGCCACCGACGATGCACAGGTCGCACGTCTCGGTTCGCACCAGCGTGGGATTGCTGTATGGCTCGTCGGCATCTTCGTACCAGTACGGATACGGGTCGGCGTCGGCGATGGCATCGAGGTGGAACTCCTCGATGCCGCGATCGTGTTCAGTTGCCATGTTTCACCAGCTATGTGTCGACCAGCCCAGCGGTGGTCGCCGCGAAGGCTAGCCGCGTGCCGATGGCGGCCGGGGTGGTGAGCGTAGGTTGTGGTGATGCCCGATCTTGCCAAGCAACGCATCCGCAGCAAGTTCGAGGCGTTCGTGCTCGATGCCGGGCAGGCGACGATGCACAAGTCGCACGGCGAGGCGAAGACGGCGTCGATCGGGGCGATGCGCGGCACGGTGGTGGAACTCGGTCCGGGCACCGGTGCCAACATGCGCTACTACGCACCGGGAGTGAAGGTGATCGGCATCGAGCCCAATCCCGCCATGCACGACCGGTTGCGGGCCAAGGCCCGTGACCATGACGTCGATCTCGAGATCCGGACGTTGCGCGGCGAGGCGATCGATGTCGCCGACGAGTCGGCCGACGCGGTGGTCGCCACGCTCGTGCTGTGTGGCGTGGACGACGCGGCGCGCGTGCTGGGCGAGGTCCGCCGCGTCCTTCGCCCGGGCGGCACGTACTTCTTCGTCGAGCACGTCGCGGCACCCGTGGGCACCGGAACTCGCCGGGCGCAAGAGCTGTTGCTGCGCCCGCACCGCTGGCTGTTCAACGGTTGCGAGGTCAACCGCGACACGACCAAGGTAGTACGCGCAGCCGGTTTCAGCGAGGTGTACATCGACGAGATCGACACCGGGATGCGCGGCGGCCACATCCGCCACTTCATCCGCGGAACAGCAACGAAGTAAAGACTACGGGCCGGTGGCAGACCTCGACCGAGCCCGATTTGAGGATCAGCCGAGTGCCGAGCGCGCACACGGGTGGGCGCTCAACACTCGGATCCCCCTCTCCACACTCGGATGACACGCGGGGACTCGGATGACACGCGGGGACTCGGATGACACGCGGGGACTCGGATGACGCCCCCAAGCGCTCGGCTAGGCGACTTCCGTGGCGGCACCGGCGAACTGGGCGTTGTACAGCGTGAAGTAGGCGCCGTGGCCGGCGAGGAGTTGTTCGTGGTTGCCCTGCTCGACGATGCGGCCGGCATCCATCACCAGGATCGTGTCGGCGTCGCGGATCGTCGACAACCGGTGGGCGATCACGAAGCTGGTGCGATCTGCGCGAAGCGCCTTCATCGCCCGTTGGATGAGCACCTCGGTGCGTGTGTCGACCGAGCTGGTTGCCTCGTCGAGGATCAAGATGGTCGGGTCGGCCAGGAACGCCCTGGCGATGGTGAGCAATTGCTTCTCGCCGGCGCTGACCCTGCCACCCTCATCGTCGAGCACCGTGTCGTAACCATGGGGGAGTGAGTGCACGAACCGGTCGACGTAGGTGGCCTTTGCAGCGGCCCTGATCTGTTCCTCGGTGGCGTCGAGATTGCCGTAGGCGATGTTCTCGCGGATCGTGCCGCCGAACAGCCACGTGTCCTGCAGCACCATGCCGATGTTCGAGCGCAACTCGCGGCGCGGCATCGTAGCGATGTCGTGGTCGTCGAGGGTGATGCGGCCGCTGTCGAGCTCGTAGAACCGCATCAGCAAGTTGACGAGCGTGGTCTTGCCGGCACCGGTTGGGCCGACGATGGCGACGGTCTGGCCAGGCTCGGCCACCAATGACAGGTCGTCGATGAGCGGTCGCGATTGGTCATACGCGAACGACACGTGCTCGAACTCCACCCGCCCCAACGGCTGCGACTCGAACGAGCCCTCGGTGTCGTCGGGGCTTTCCTCGTCGGCGTCGAGCAACTCGAAGCACCGCTCGGCCGAAGCGATACCGGATTGGAGCACGTTGATCATCGAGGCGAACTGGGTGAGCGGCTGGGTGAACTGGCGTGAGTATTGGATGAAGGCCTGCACGTCGCCGAGCGACATCGCCCCCGACGACACCCGCACGCCACCGATCACGGCGATCGCGACGAAGTTGAGGTTGCCGAAAAACATCATCGCCGGCTGGATCGTGCCCGAGGAGAACTGGGCCCCGAAACTGGCCGTGTACAGCTGCTCGTTCGTGGTGCGGAAGCGTTCCTCGGCCTCGTGCTGGCGGCCGAATGCTTTGACGATGCTGTGACCGGAGAACGTTTCCTCAACCTGCGCGTTGAGCATCCCGGTGTGCTTCCACTGTTCGATGAAGCGGGCTTTCGAGCGTTTGGCAATGGCCTTCACCGTGTATAGCGACGCCGGAATCGTGACGATCGCAACCAACGCGAGGAGCGGCGAGATCGTCAGCATCATGATCATCACGCCAACCAGGGTGAGGACCGAGGTGAGCATCTGGCTGAGTGTCTGCTGCAGGCTCTGCGAGATGTTGTCGATGTCGTTGGTGACGCGGCTGAGCAGATCGCCGCGCGCCTCGCGGTCGACGTAGCTGAGCGGCAGGCGATGGAGCTTGGCCTCGATGTCGGTGCGCAGCTGGAACATCGTCCG
>JAYURF010000487.1:0-3427 GCA_043756365.1 Acidimicrobiales bacterium | reverse complement strand
CCGAGTCGTGTCGCAGCTCGGTGCTGAGTGACGAACGTCGCCTCGACGAGTGGGCCGTAGAACGCAGCCGGATCGCGCTCGATCGGCTCGGCCACCCGTCCGGTGCGAACGGTGTCGGCGAGATGATCCCAGTTTGCATGCGGGCCTGGCGCGACGCGGATCAGCGCCGCCATCGACGCCGCGCCGTTGGTGCACAGGTACCTCGTCGCCGTGTCGGTCAGCGCATAGACGTCGCCGATCTGGTCGACGAAGCCGAAGGTCACCAGGGCATCACATACGTGGCGCAGGTGCGGTGCCGACACGTCCAAGGTTCGAGCTAGCTCGTCGACTGTTGCCGAATCAAGTCGTTCCAACCCGTCGAAGATGCCGAGCTCGATTGCGGCCACGAGCGTCCAGTACGACCCGAAACCTTGGACGATCGCCCACACCGGCGCTGACGAAGGGGGCTTGAAATCACGCCACGGGCGGCCCCGATGAGCCATGGTGTGGCTCTTCTTCAGCTCGGGATACGGCGAGTCGCTCACGGTTCCAGCAGGATCTTGCCAAAGAAATCAGCGCGCATCATCTTGTCCTGGGCGCTGGCGGCGTCGGCCAAGGTGAAGACGCTGTCGATCGGCGCACGGAACGCGCCGCCGCAGTAGACATCCCAGGCGTCGGCGAACTCGTGGTAGCGGTAGGGGTCGGACCCCAGGATCTGGATGCCCATGTGGAACATGAAACCGAGCGACGGAATCGTGGCCGTGTCGCCGGTGGTGTTGCCACAGTTCACCAGCCGCCCCCGAGGCTTCAACGCAAACATCGACTGCGCCCACAGCGCCGGGCCGACGTGATCGAACACCATGTCGACCCCGACGCCCTGGGTCAGGTCGCGGGCCCACCCGGTGACATCACCCGTTCGGTTGTTCAGGACGTGATCCGCACCAAGCCCGAGCGCGCGTTGGCATTTGTCGTCACTTCCGGCCGTGGCCAGCACCGTCGCGCCAACGTGCTTGGCGAGCTGGATGCCGGCCATCGACACGCCGCTGCCAGCGGCATGGATCATCACCGTCTCGCCAGCGCCGAGGTGCCCGATCGGAAACAGCGCATGCCACGCGGTCAGCCACCCAGTCGGGAAGCAGGCCGCCTCGCGCCAGGTCATCGAGGGCGGGAGCGCATGCACATGGGTATCAGGGGCGAGACACCGCTCGGCGTATCCACCGGCGACGGTGCCGCCGATCACGCCGAGTTCGCCGTACAGCTCGCCCATGCCGGCAAGCGTCGACCCGTCGGGGACTTCGCTGAGCGACGGGTCGATCACGACTCGGTCACCTAACTTCACCCGCTGAACATCGGCTCCGACTGCCGACACCGTGCCGACCACATCCATCCCGGCGATGTGCGGCAACGTGAACCCGGGCATCGTGAACCACCCGTTGCGCTGGACGAGATCGAGGTGGTTCAGCGCCGTTGCGGCGACATCGATCACAACGTCGCGGGGACCTGGGAGCGGGTCGTCGACCTCGACGTACTCCAGCACCTCTGGTCCACCGGGGCGGCGGTACAACAACGCTTTCATCGACGTCTCCTACTGAGCATCAGGCGAGTCCGCGTACAAACGGTTGGGCGAGCGCACGCGGCTGACGCGTGCGCGCCGCGAAGACTGCCGTGAACGTGAGCGCAACGACGTACGGCAGACTGGCTGCGAGCTGCGCGTTGATTCGATGGCCGAGCACCGGCAAGGTCTGCTGCAACGCGAAGAAGTAGCCGAACAGCAGGCACCCCGCCAACGTGCCTCGTAGCGTCCAGCCTCCGAAGATCACTGCGGCAATCGCGATGATCCCCTTGAGCCCGACGTGGCCGGGTTCGTACCCGGCGATCGAGATCTGGCCGAGCACCAGCACGCCCCCGCCGAGGCCTGCGCACCCACCGGCGAACAAGATCGCCTCGCGACGGCGACGGTTGACGTGGATGCCGGTAACGTCAGCGGCTTGGGGGCTGTCGCCAACGGCGCGCACCTCAAGCCCCCATCGAGTGCGGAACACCACCCACCACGCGAACGGCACCAGTGGCACGATCAGATACATCGGCCATGGTTGCCCGAACAGCGCCTCGCCGAGCAGAGGGATGTCCACGAGCAGCGGCATCCGCGTTGGTTTGACCGAACTGGTCACTGCCTCCCACCGACTGTCGAGGAACAGGGCGAGACCCAACGCGAAGAGATTGAGGGTCAGACCGACGACGAACTGGTCGATGGCCAAGTGGTGGCTGAGGTGCGCCTGAACGAGCGCGACAGCGACACCGGCGGCGATGCCGGCGACCAGCGCGACCGCAACGACATCAGTGGCAGCCCAGGTGATCGCTGCGGTGTACGCACCTCCGATCATCATCGCCTCCACCGAGATGTTCAACGTGCCCGCACGCTCGGCGACCCACTCGCCAACGGCGGCGAATGCAAGCACGATCGCGAACCGGATCGCCGAGTTGTACATCGCCTCGGCGCCGAGCACGTCGCCGATGACGTCGACGATGCTGGCGATCATCCGGCCACCCCTGACATCGAAACCGTCACGACCGGCTCATCGGTCGACACCGACGCTGGCGGAGGGGCGACTCGACGTCGGCGGATCGCAATGACGGCCGGTGGAACCAGCAACGCCAGTACCAGTAACGAGCGAACGACATCGACGATCGAGCGCTCGACCCCTGTTGCAGCGAGGAAGCCCGACCCGGTTCGCAACGCACCGAACACGAGAGCAACGGGAATGCACGCGGCCGGACGGTTGCGGGCGACGAGCGCCACGAGCAATCCCTCCCAGCCGACGTTGTTCGAGAACCCTGGGGTGAAGCGGTAGTTCGCCGCGCCTCCGGCGAGCATCGCCGCGCCGGCCAACCCGGCCAGCGCACCGCTCAGCGCAAGCGCGGTGGTACCGGCGATGACGACGGGGATACCGATCCGTTGCGCCGTGCGCTGGTTGCGGCCGAGCACGGTCAACCGGAATCCCCACGTGGAACGATGCAGCAAGATCCCCACGGCAACAGCCAGTAGCACTGCGGCGGGAACCGACCATGGGAACTCGTTGCCGAAGATGCGAATCTCTCCGATGCGCGTTCCCCGGTCGAGTTGCGCGCTGGTCTGAACCCGGTTCGGTTTGTTCGGATCGTTGTCGAGCAGGAGGAACGTGCGGGTCAGCAGGTACCCGGTTCCCTGGGCGGCGATGAACACCAGCAGCAGCGTGCTGATCACCTCAGGAACCTTGCGCCAGTACCGCAGCACGGCAGCCAGCCCCGCCCACAGCGCGCCACCAACAATGCCGGCGATCAGCGCGGCGGCAATCGCGGTCGGCCCGGAGCTGCGGGTCGCGACGAACGCGGCGAACGCAGCGCCGACTGCGACTTGACCCTCCTGGCCGATGTTGACAAGACCGGCACGGGTGGCCACGATCGAGCC
>JAYURF010000486.1:0-3443 GCA_043756365.1 Acidimicrobiales bacterium | reverse complement strand
CGGTCCTCGGTCGCCTGCGCGCCGGTGGTGTCACGGTGCACGTCGGTCATCAGCGCGCCTACGTCGACGGCTGCGACGCCGTCACGTTCAGCACCGCGGTTCCCGAGCGGAACATCGAGGTGGATCAAGCTCGGACATCCGGCATCACCACGATGCGCCGGGCGGGCATGCTCGCCTCCATCTGTGCGAGGGCGAGGTCGCTCGGTGTAGCTGGCACGCACGGCAAGACCGGGACGAGCTCGATGCTGATGCTGATCCTGGCCAAGGCCGGATTGCGGCCGAGCTTCATCATCGGTGGCGACGTCGCCGATGCCGGCACCGGCGCGCAGTGGACCGGAGGCGAATGGCTCGTCGTCGAGGCTGATGAAAGCGACGGCACCCACCTCGAGCTGCCGCTCGCCGGCACGATCGTGACCAACATCGACGTCGATCACCTCGATCACTACGGGACCTTCGACGCCATCTGCGCCACCTTCGACACCTACCTCGCGCAGGTCGATGGTCCAAAGGTGGTGTGCTTCGACGATCCGGTGTGTCGCGAACTCGCAGTACGCCATGATGTGGTCACCTACGGAACCGGCGATGGCGCACGGGTGCGCGCGATTGACATCGCCGCCAGCGCGGGTGTCTCGCACTTCGGTGTTGTCCGCAATGGCGTCGCGCTGGGGAAGGTCGAGCTTCCCCTGCGCGGCATCCACAACGTGCGCAACGCAGTGGGCGCGATCGCCCTGGCGATGGAGATCGGAGTCAGCTTCGACGATGCCGCCGCGGCGCTGGCCCGCTTCGGCGGCGTGGCCCGCCGCTTCGATATTCGCGGTGTCTCCGGCGGGGCCACCCTCGTCGACGACTACGCCCATCTTCCCGCCGAGATCGCCGCCGTCCTGGCGGCAGCGAAGTCGAGCGGTGACGGCTGGCAGCGCGTGGTGGCGGTGTTCCAGCCGAACCGTTACAACCGCATGTCGGTGATGTCGCCCGCCTACGCCGACGCATTCGTCGACGCCGATCTCGTGGTGATCACCGACATCTACGCAAGTGGGACCGAGCCGATTCCCGGGGTCACCGGCAAACTCGTCGTGAACGCGATACTCGACAACCATCCCGCGGCTCGGGTGGCGTGGCTGCCACGGCGCCAAGATCTGGTCTCGTTCGTGGCATCCCGGTTGCGGCCCGGCGATGTGTGCATCTCGATGGGCTGCGGTGACATCGCCTCGTTCCCGTCCGAGGTGATCGACCAGCGCGCCGGCGTTGGGGGCGAATCGTGACGGCCCGCACGAGCGGCTCCCTGGATGCGTCGATCGCCCATGCGGCGCAGATCCTCGGTGTCCTCGGCGAAGCCGGTGTTCCCATGGCACCACTCACCACCTACCGGGTCGGCGGTTGCGCCGCGCTGTTCGTCCGTCCACGCTCGACCGAGGATCTCGGTGTCGTGTACGAGGCGGCGTCGGCGTCGGGCCTGCCGGTGCTGATCGTCGGGCGCGGCTCGAACCTGCTCATCGCCGATGAAGGTTTCGCCGGCATTGCGCTCACGCTTGGATTCCTGTGCACCGACATCGACATCGATGGGCCAGCGCAGCAGGTGGTGGCCGGTGGCGCTGTGGCGCTTCCGGTGCTGGCCAGGCGCACGGTTGCCGCGTCGCTGACGGGTCTGGAGTGGGCAGTCGGCGTTCCCGGTTCGGTGGGTGGTGGGGTGCGGATGAACGCGGGCGGCCACGGCTCGGATGTCGCCTCGTCGTTGATCGACATCGAGCTGTTCGATCTGGTCCGCGGGCAAGCCGTGACGATCGCCGCGGAGTCCCTTGGCCTCCGGTTTCGTGGCTCGGACCTCGGGGACCACCAGGTGGTGCTGAGTGCTCGACTGCAACTCGCCGAGGGCGACCAGGCGCAATCGGAGGCCGAACTCGACGGCATCGTGCGCTGGCGGCGCGAACACCAACCCGGTGGGCAGAACGCCGGTTCGGTGTTCGTCAACCCCGTGCCGGGAGAGGTGACCGCCGGTGCGTTGATCGATGGTCTCGGCATGCGCGGCTTTCGCATCGGTTCGGCACAGGTCAGCGACAAGCACGCCAACTTCGTTCAGGCCGACGCCGGTGGGCAGGCCCGTGATGTGGTGGAGGTGATCGCCGAGGTTCGCCGCCGTGTGCATGAAGCGACGGGCTACCAGATGCGCAGCGAGGTACGTCTCGTGGGGTTCGCCGCCGAAACCGCCGAAGCCAGCGCAGTTGCCGGCGGGGTGCAATGGTGACCGAGCCCACACCGCCAGGGGGCGAGACGGTACCCGACTCGGTGCTTGACGAGTTGAAGCAGGCCTTCGCCGCCAGCCGCGAAACCGAGCCCGCGCCGAAGCCGGTTGAGCCCGCGCTGAAGCCGGTCGAGCCCTCGGCCGAGCCGGTGATCCCGACGGCACCGCTCGTGGTGCGCGCCATGGTCGGCGACCCCGATGGCACGGCTCCCGGGGCCTACGACCCCACGGCCAAAATGGTCGATGACGGCGACGATGCCGACCTCGATGCCGACCTCGATGCCGACATCGATGCCGACCTCGGTGCGGGCCTGGGCGCGCCCGTGACGGCGAAGCCCACGATCGTGATCGGCGTTGGCGATGCCGATGATCTGCCCGACGCCGTGTACCTCGACGAAGCCCGCCCGACCAGCTCAGCCGGTGACAATGCCAAGCTCGGCGACAGTGCCAGACGCGGTGGCAGTGCCAGACGCGGCGACAGTGCCAGACGCGGCGACAGTGCCAAGCGCGGCGGCGACACCGGTGGCGGGGCGACGATCGTCATCGGTGACGAGCTCGACTCGACCGGTGCCTTCGACGCGGTGGAGGTCACGACGAGCTCGATGGATCCACGGGTGCGGGCCCGCAGGATCGCGGTCAAGCGGGCCAAGGGGCGCCGCCGGCTGCTGTGGGCCGGCGGCGTGGTCGGGGTGGTGTTGGTGATCGTTGCCGTGCTGGCGGTCTTCGCGTCGTCGTTGTTCGCCGTCAAAGAGGTCGTCGTGCAGGGCGCTGTGTACACCGACCGAACGCAGCTTCAAGCGGTCATCGACTCGATGACGGGGGAGCCGGTGCTGCTGGTCGACACCGACGCCGCAGAACGCTCGCTGGAGGAGATCTCGTGGGTCGAGTTGGCGGTCGTGAGTCAGCAGTTTCCGGACACGGTGTTCATCGACATCCGCGAGCGCCAGCCGTTGGCCACGTTCCAGGGCTCCGACGGCCGCTACCGGGTGATTGATCGCGACGGCCGGGTTCTCGACCTGCTCACCGGCAGGCCGGTGGAATACATGCTGCTCACCGGTCCTGCGCCCGACACCGACATCGGTGGCCTCGCCGGACCGCCGTTCGCTGCCGCAGCCCAGATGGTTGGGGCGCTGCCGGCGGAGATCCGCTCGATCACCCTGACCGCTTCGGTCGATGCGACGACGGGGGACCTCGGGCTGGTGCT
>JAYURF010000485.1:0-3453 GCA_043756365.1 Acidimicrobiales bacterium | reverse complement strand
CGAGCGTCGCTCTGACGAACGACTGGCCCATGCCCCTCGCCGCCCCTGTGACCAGCCACACCTCCCGGACACCCATCATCACCTCCCTCGACGAAGTTCCCAATCAGAGTAGAGCAACACCCGGAGGTCGCAAGTTGGACGTCGTGTGCGCTGCGTAGCTCTGGGAGCAACACAGCGCACACGACGTCTGATCTGCCTCTCGAAAAGGGTCAGCCCGGGCTGGCAGCCCAGCCGGAGACGGCGACGATTCGCAACACCAGCACTCGGGCGAAGGGTTGATCCCGGTACTGGGGGTAGCGCTGGGCCAGATCGTTGGCGAGGGACTCCTCCCGGTTGGCGGCGTCATTGCCCTGCCAGCGCAGCTCGGCGCGCACCCACCACAGCCGAGCCCAGTCGTCACGATCCCAATGATCGACCAGCAGGGTGGCTCGCGCATCGGCCTCCAGGTTCCGTTCCCGTTGCAGCCGCAACGACGACTTTGGTTTCACCAGGTCCACGGGCACCCCCACGTAGCCGTCGACGTCTTTCACGTACACGACGGGCACGGCGTCGACGCCACGGTCGGCGTGGACCGTGCACAGCACCCCGTGGTCGTGTGCAGCCAACCGAGCCAGCGCCTCGTCCTCGCCGAGCCTCATTACAGCCGTCCGTGGACCGTGCGGGAACCGGACCCGGCCGTCTGGGTAGAACGCTGCGCCGCGCGCGGGTGACCGGCCTGAACAGCGGAGAGGGTGACGGTGATGTGTGTGCCAACCCCGACGACACTGGCAAGCTCGAGCGTGCCGTTCATCGCCTCGGTGAGGCGTCGAGCGAGGACCAAGCCGAGTCCCGCGCCGCCTTCACGTCCGGCGTCGGCGCCGAGGCGATCGAAGGGCACGAACAGCCGGGCGAGGAGTTCGCCGGGAATCCCCGGGCCCTGATCGCTGACATGGATGCTGGCGCAGCCGTCGCCTACCTCCGTGGTGATGCACACGATGCCGTTCGAGGGCGAGAACCGAACGGCGTTCGACATGAGGTTCAGCACCACTTGTTGCAGGCGTCGGCGATCCGCGCGCACAGCGATGGGCGGCCCGCTTCGCTCGATGGTGACGCTGCGCCGGTCGGCAAGGGGCTGGATCAGGTCGAGTGACTCTGCGATCACGGCGTGCGCGTCGACGTCGCACAGGTTGATGGGCATTGCTCCTGCTTCAACACGGGCGAGATCGAGAACGTCATCGACGATCGACAAGATGTGAGCCGACGCAAGCCCGATCCGTTCCAGTGCGAGACGGCGCTGATCCGGTGTCAGGTCGAGGGTCTGCAAGTTCTCGGTGAAGCCGGTGATTGCCTGCAAGGGGGTTCGTAGCTCGTGGCTCAGCGCGGTGACGAACTGCGACTTGGCAAGGTTGGCGCGTTCGGCCGTCTGGCGGGCCAAGTCCGCCGTGTGTCGAGCCTCGCGTTCATTCGACGCTTGGTCATGCTCGACGGCGAGCGAGGCGAGATGGGTGAACCGGCGTACCAGTTCTTCGTCTCGTTGGTCGGGCTCGTACGGCGTCTGGTGATACACGGCGAAGGTTCCAACGACACGGGATCGGCATCGGATCGGGCTCGACCAGCAGGCGCGCAAGCAGTGGCACGCAGCGAGCTCGCGGAACTGCTCCCATCGAGGATCGGTCACAACGTCGACGGCAATCACCGGTTCCCCGAAGTGAACCGCCGTGCCGCAGGAACCAGCGAACGGCCCCGGTTCCAGCCCGTCGATCGCCGCCGAGTACGCGGCGGGAAGTGTCGGCGCCGACACGTGTCGTAGCGCGCCGGCCTCGTCAAGTAACAGGATCGAGCATCGGCTGGCGGGCATCAGTTCTTCGAGGGCGCGGACCACGGAGTCGAGCACCGCCGACAGTGATGCTCCCGAGGCGATCTCCTCCATGACGGCGGTCTGGTGATCGAGCACCGCGGTGACTTCGTCTCCAGTGAGAACGTTCACGCCGCTCACTACGCCTCCCACCGGTATCCGAAGGCACGGACCGTACGCAGCCACCTCGGGTGCTGCGGATCGGCCTCGATCTTGAGGCGCAGGCGATAGACGTGTTCGGTAACCGTTGCCTCGTTCTGCCAGCCAGAGTCGCTCGACCAGACCGCAGCGAGCAGCTCCGATCGACGGCATGCGCGCCGAGGATGATCCACGAGATAGGCGAGGAGGTCGAACTCCTTGGCAGCAAGTTCGATCGGTGTCCCATCGACCCAGACGGTGCGCGACTCGCAGTCGATCTCGACGCCTGAGCCCGTGGGTGTGAAGGGCTGCTTGCCGCCGGAGGTGGGCTCGGCGCTGCGGCGCAGGAGCGACCGGGCTCGAGCGGCGAGCTCACCGGGCGAGAAGGGCTTGACCAGATAGTCGTCGGCTCCGAGGTCCAGGCCGACGATGCGATCTGTCTCGCTGTCGCGCCCCGACAGCACGATGATCGGCAAACGCCACTGCCCGTTACGCGCCTCGATCGTTCGCAGGCGGTTCAGAATGTCGAGGCCTCCGAGCCCCGGCAGCGACAAGTCCAGGATCACCAGCGACAGTGGCGACGACTCGATGGCCTCCACGGCGGCAAGCCCGTTGTCGACGGCGAGCACCTCGAACCCGTCTGCCTCGAGTGCCCACGTCACGGCAGTTCGCACGTCGTCGTCATCATCGACGACTAACACCTGACGATGGGTTTGCACCAACCTCACCGTAGTAGTTGTTGAAGAGTTGAGAAGCTGTTGACCTCCGTCCGAGCTTGGTTGTCTACGGTTCGAGATGTGACGCGGGCTATGGGGCCCCGAACCGGGCGCTCGACGATCATCGTTGGCGCACTCCAGCACACCAAACGACAAGGGGACGTTCTGATGAAGCTCGCTCTGTATTTGCCGAACTTTCGCGACAAGGTGACCGTCAAGGAACTCGAGGATCTCACCAGCCTTGCCGAGGATCTCGACTTCGACTCAGTCTGGACGCTTGACCGCATCGTCGTCCCGGAAGCGTCCGATCGCGCGGAGCTCCAGAACTCGTTCGGCATGATGGAGCAATTCCCGAAAGCCTTGCCGGTGTCTGCCAGAGGCGAGTGGCTCCACGGCATGCCGCTGATCCCGTGGCTCGCCGCCAAGACCACCAAGGTGCGGATCGGCATGAGCATCATCGACACGCCCTACCGCTCTCCCGGTGTGCTTGCCGGTGAGATCGCCACCATCGACCACCTCTCGAACGGCAGGGTCAACGTGGGTGTCGGGTCCGGCTGGATGCCTGAGGAATTCGCAGCTGCGAGCGCGTCGCACATCTTCCCCAGGCGGCACAAGCACGTGCGCGAGACGATCGAGATCATGCAGGGCATCTGGACAAACGACCTGTTCGAGTACCACGGCGAGTTCGCTGATTTCGACCGATGTGGGTTCGGGGCCAAGCCGGTGCAGAAGCCGCACCCGCCAATCTTCTTCAGCGGGCTCAAG